>JBBQBU010000453.1:0-5096 GCA_038318015.1 Chloroflexota bacterium
CAACAGTCTCGGGCTGGCGTCGCTCATCAAGATGGTGATCTTTATCGCCTTCCTGCTTGTCGGCCTGGCCTACGCCTGGAAGAAGGGGGCGCTCACCTGGGAGTAGGTGCGGTCCCTTCTACGGAGGTAGCCCCCTATGACTGTTCCCCCGCCCCCGAACCAGCGCCCTGAACTGACCGTCGGCAACGCTGACGATCAGACGGCGCTTGTCTTTGACATGCCCCGCCCGGCCGATGAAGTCTTAGAGTCGAGTTTCAAGGTGCCGACCGACCTCAAAGGCCACGCGATGGTGGTCTCGCTCGACTCGCTGATTGGCTGGGCGCGTAGCAACTCGCTCTGGCCGCTCACGTTTGGGCTGGCTTGCTGCGCTATCGAGATGATGGCCGTGGGTACCGCGCGCTGGGACATCTCGCGCTTCGGCTCCGAGGTATTTCGCCCGTCTCCTCGCCAGGCTGACGTGATGATCGTGTCGGGCACCGTGACGACGAAGATGGCCCCGTCCGTGCGGCGGCTCTACGACCAGATGTCGGAGCCAAAGTACGTGATCGCGATGGGCACCTGCGTCATCGCCGGCGGCCCCTACCAGGGGAGCTACAGCACCGTGCCCGGCATCGACAACTTCGTGCCGGTTGATGTCTACCTGGCTGGCTGCCCACCCCGGCCGGACGCGCTCTTGCACGGCATCATGCAGCTACAGGTGAAGATCAAACGGGCGGCTGGGATGAACGTATGAGCGACGAGCGCACACAGAACACGCCGCGCCCTGTGCCAGACGGCGTCCCCGCAAAGAAGGAAGAGATCGCCACAGACGTCTCTGAGGTCGCGCGGGCGCGGTTGACGAACACAGACAAGACGCAGACCGCCGGCTCCGTGGCGGCTGACGCGGCAGATGCCGCAAAAGGCGTGGCCGGCACTTCAGCGGACGACGCCACGGCCGCAAAAGTCGAGGCCGCACCGACCGCCGCGCCACCGGCTACCTCGGCCAGTGCGACGCTGACGGGCGGCTCACAGGCGGCCCCGTCCGAGACGAAGCCAGCCGGCACGGGTACACCGACTGCCCCGTCTGCGGCAGCCGACGCGCCCGCGAAGCCGGCCCCGACAACACCGGCGGCAGCCGTTCCGGCCACCGCCGGTACCAGCGCGGCGCAGGTGACGAATTCAGACACAATGGCGAAGGCCACCACGGCCGCCGATGCCGCCCCAATGGCAGCGGCCACCGCCGAGGCCGAAGCGAAGCCCGGCGCACCGGCTGCGGCGGCGGGTGCGAAGCCGGCGGCGGCCAAGCCCGCTGCGAAGCCGGCCGCTCCACCGAAGCCCCCGGAGCCGGACCCCGACGAGGTCAAGGCCCTGCGCGAGTTGGTGCCTGACCTGACCTGGGAGCGCCGCCACGGCTACCTGGAAGTGCGCGTGCCGAGCGGGCAGATCATCCCGGTGGCACGCGCGGTCAAACGGCTGGGCTACGACTACCTGTCTGCCGTCACCGCCGTGGATTGGCGGGACCGCGTGGAGATGCTCTACCACTGCTACGGGTGGGACTACGTGACCACCCCTGGCTGCATGGTGATCCGCGCTGACCTGCCGCCGGAGGCGAACCCGCTCTGCCCGAGCCTGACGACTGTCTGGGCTGGTGCCGAGCTACAAGAGCGTGAGATCTACGACCTGTTCGGCGTCAAATTCGTGGGACACCCGGACCTGCGCCGCATCTTGTTGGACGACGACTTCCCCGGCCACCCGCTGCGGAAGGATTGGACGTTCGACTACGAGTATGTCCTCGTGAAGCACCTGAAGTACGGCGCCGAGGGCCAGGACGCGCCGCCCGGCGGCGAGGAGGGATTCCGCCGTGTCTGAGGGCGTCGCGATCGAGATTCTGAAATCCGGCAGCCCCCATGAGATGACGCTCAACATGGGGCCGCAGCACCCGAGTACGCACGGGGTATTCCGCCTCATCATGCAGCTAGACGGCGAGACGGTCGTCGGGGTCAAGCCCGTCATGGGCTACCTGCACCGTTCCACCGAGAAGCTCGGCGAGGCCCGCACCTACGTCCAGGGCACCGTCCTGACCGACCGGATGGACTACCTCTCGCCGATGACGACCAACTGGGCCTACGCTCTTAC
The DNA here is from genome assembly GCA_038318015.1 of Chloroflexota bacterium. Lineage (GTDB taxonomy): Bacteria > Chloroflexota > UBA6077 > UBA6077 > JACCZL01 > JADZEM01. The sequence continues at coordinate 2,116 of JBBQBU010000453.1, forward strand.
CATTGAGCGGCTGGCCGGGCTGGAAGTCCCCGAGCGCGCAGAGTACATCCGCGTCATTGTCTCGGAGCTGAGCCGCATCGCCAGCCACCAGGTGGCGATCGGCACATTCGGCGCGGACGTGGGTACGTGGTTCACCCCGTTGGTCTATTGCTTCCGCGAGCGCGAAGAGATCCTTGATCTGTTCATGCTCTGCGCGGGCGTCCGGATGAACCCGAGCTATATCCGCTTCGGCGGCGTGGCCCGTGACCTGACGGACGAGTTCATCGAGCAGGCGAAAGTCTTCATCGAGAAGATGCCGCGCAAGATCGACGAGTACGAGACGCTCCTGACGAAAAACGAAATCTTCCTGGCCCGCACGAAGGGCATCGGGATGCTGCCGCCGGACATGTGCAAGGAGTACAGCGTTACCGGCCCGATTGCCCGTGGCAGCGGCATCGCCTACGACATCCGGCGGGCCGAGCCGTACGGCATCTATGACCGCTTCGACTACGAAGTGCCGGTCCAGTACGGCGGCGACGCATACGCCCGCTACCTCGTGCGGATCGCCGAGATGCGCGAGAGCGTGAAGATCGTGCGGCAGGCGCTGCGTGACATCCCGGCAGGCGAGATCAAGGGTCGGCAGCCGAAGGTCTTGCGGCCACCAAAGGGCGAGGCGTACGCCCGCATCGAGGGGCCAAAGGGCGAGATCGGTTTCTATCTGATTAGCGACGGCTCGACCTCGCCGTACCGCTACAAGGTGCGCGCCCCCAGCTACATCAACCTGACGGTGCTCAGCCAGTTGACCATCGGCCACAAGGTTGCCGATGCCGTGGTCATTCTGGGCAGCTTCGACATCGTGATGGGTGAAGTTGACCGATGAACCCTCTGTCTAACCCCGTAGGGGCCATTGCGACGGGGCTTGACGGCCTCCTCCGCTCGCTGATGCCAGACTGGCTGGCCTCCACGCTGATGGCGCTGATCGGGGCCGGCCTGATCGCCGTTGTCGTCTCGCTCGTCGTGATCTTGCTGGTCTGGATGGAGCGCAAGATCATTGCCCGGATGCAGGACCGTTACGGTCCGAACCGGGTCGGGCCGTTCGGGCTGCTCCAGTCGGTCGCCGACGCCATCAAGCTGCTGTCGAAAGAGGACATTGTGCCGGCGCGGGTGGACAAGGTCATCTGGGCCTTGTCGCCCATCCTGGTGCTTGCTGCCGCGCTGATGGCCTGGGCGGTCATCCCCTGGTCGCCGGGGGTGGTGCCGTCCAACATCAACGTCGGCGTACTCTTCATCCTGTCGATGGGTAGTCTGCCGGTCATCGGCGTGGTGATGGCGGGCTGGGGCTCCAACAACAAGTACGCGCTGCTGGGCGGCATGCGCTCGGCGGCGCAGTTGGTGAGCTACGAGATCCCCGGCGTGCTGGCGGCGCTGGTTCCGGTGATGCTGGCGGGCACGATGTCGATGACCGGCATCGTCGAGGCCCAGGAGATGCCGACGCGCATCGGGGGCATCCACAACTGGTGGTTCATCTTCACCCCCTGGGGCTTCGTCGCCTTCATCATCTTCATGATCTCGGGCATCGCGGAGACGAACCGCACCCCGTTCGACCTCATTGAGGCTGAGTCGGAGCTTGCGGCGGGCTTCCACACCGAGTACAGCGGGATGCGCTTCGCCCTTTTCTTCCTAGCTGAGTACGCCAACATCTTCGCGGTATCGGCCATCGGCGCGACGCTCTTCATGGGCGGCTGGGCTGGCCCGATCCCGTTCGTGCCGTCGTTCGGTCCTGGCATCCTGTTCTTCCTGGCGAAGACGTTCCTGCTGATCTTCATCTTCATGTGGATTCGCTCGACACTCCCACGGCTGCGCTACGACCAACTGATGAACTTCGCCTGGAAGCGGCTACTCCCGGCTGGACTGGTGATCGTCGGTGTCACCGCCACCTGGATAACCACTGCCAACGCGTTCATTCCACGGGTGTGAGGTAGGCCATGCTCGGATCTGGCATCGCCCGAGGGATGATGACCACCCTCTGGCACTTTTTCTTCGCGAAGCCGGTGACGCTCCAGTACCCCGAGGAGCGCATCGAACTGCCGCCGTGGACGCGCGGCCGGCCGCGCCTGATCTATGAGGTAGACTCGGGTGACCTGCGCTGCACCGCCTGTGGCGCGTGCGCGCTGGCCTGCCCCGTTGACGTCATCAAGATCGAGCAGCACCCGGCCGTCGGCAAGGGCAAGGTGCTCGACCGGTTCGACCTGGATATGGGCGGTTGCATCGAATGCGCGCTCTGCGTCGAGGCGTGCCCCTTCCGCGCCATCGTGATGGCCCCGGACTTCGAGTTCGGAACCTACGACCGCGAGAAGTCGCTCGTCTTCAACATGCACGAGCTGCGCATCGCCGGCACCCCCGAGGTTGACTCCGCAATGGAGTTCATCCAGGGCGTGAAGCGCGGGCGCGGCGCACAGGCGGCCGGCCCGGCCCCAGCAGCGGCAGGTGCCGCCAAGCCGGCAGCAGGCGCACGACCGGCAGTAGCGGCAGGTGCCGCCAAGCCAGCAGCGGCAGCGAAGCCCGCCGCCGCGAAGCCAGCGGCAGCTGCAGCCCCGGCGGCTCCGGCAGCGGCAACAGCCCCGGCTACAGCGGCAGCAGCCCCGGCAGCGGCAGCAGCCCCGGCAGCGGCAGCGGCAGCGCTGACGGCCCTCCAGCAGACGGCGACTTCGGTGAGCGGCCCGCTCGGTTTCACGTCGGATCTGGCCGGCATGAGCCCCCCAGACCGCGCCAAGATCTACAAAGAGCGCGCGGCAGCCGCCGGCATTGGCCGGCCCGCGCCGAAGGAGTGAGGCGGCGTGTCATCGACTGAGGTCTTCGTCGCGATTACGTTCTTCGTGACCGCGGCTGCCATGCTGTTCGGCGCAGTGGGCATGGTGTTGAACCGGGACATGATCCGCAGTGCCATGCTGCTGATCCTCACGCTGGGCGGCGTGGCGGTGATGTACGTGCTGCTCTCTGCG
>JBBQBU010000454.1:0-5086 GCA_038318015.1 Chloroflexota bacterium
CCGGTTCACTCAGGCCGGCCAGGTTCCACCCCTCGCTGACCTCATTGCCGCCCGCATTACCGCCCGCGCTCCTCAGCTTGCTCTCGCCTCTGCCTGACTCATCCCAGGGCCGCTACCCTGCCGGATTGAGGTGGTACCTCGTCATTCAAGTTTGGTAGTGGTGCAGATTGCCCGCAGATAGTGCCCGACAACTTCGCCTGACATTGCTTGTGAGCGATGTACTGCCGCCACCCTGCGGGGAGGCAGACCACGGCGCCCTTAGTCCAGGCGGGCGCGGGTCGAACTCGCCACCGTGCGGGTCGCCGAGCGGCTCTCGCCGGCCAGCAGCCACACGACCTTTGCGACCAGCCATGCCACCAGCAGGTACACGATGATCGCGACGATGGTGTTCATTTCAAGGACCATGCCACCACTGGCCGGCGACCCGAACAGGTTGTTGAACGGGGCGAGGAACGGGCCAGTCGCCGCATAGATGAGGTTCGCAAAGCCGGCGCTTTCGTTCGCTCCCAGCAGCTTCAGGACGAAACGAACGGCCAACAGCCCCTCGACGATGCCGAACAGCAGCCAGATGCCCTGCACCAGCCGGTACGCTGATCGCCGCCGCCCTGCATATGGGTCGTACGCGGTCGCCTGCACTTCGTCTACTGCCGCCGCTGCTGGCGCGACGGGCCGCGCGTAGACCGCGTCTGTCACCACGGCTCCCGCTGTTGACTGCGCGACGCGCTCGGTACGCGGGGCTGCGTAGCCGTCCACCGGCGTGGTGTCTACCGGCGCTTCCACAACCTGGGTTCGGTCGATTCGTCGCTCTTGCATCATATTCCCCTCTCGCACGGTCGGATCGGTCAGCGAGCCACCAGTTGTTCCCAACTGATCCAGAACACTCACCTGAGCAGTTGCATCCCGCACCGTCAGGTATCCGTCAGTCCTTCGTGCAACCTTCTCAATGCAGATGCCGTGCCACCGTTTACGCGTCTTACCGGCGGCGGCCGGCCCTGCTACCATCCGATCTGGAGTAGCGATGCTTGAGTTGATCCGTTTCGCCGAGCTACGCGGCGGCCTGCGCGCCGAGACTGCCGCCCGTGCTGACTTCGCGGTGCTGCCCGTCGGGGCCGTCGAATGGCACGGCCCGCACCTGCCGTTCGGCACCGATGTCATCCTCGCGGCCGAGTTCGCCGCTCGCCTGCGCGGCGACTTCACGGCGGTGGTGTTCCCGGCCATGCCGTACAGCGCCTGCCCCGGTAAGACCTCTGGCCACGAGGGCACCGTCGCCATTCGGCCCGAAGTCGCGCTGGCCTACCTTTGCGACGTGCTGCAGGGCATCGTGGAAGCCGGCTTTGAGCGCGTGCTGGTGCTGAACGGCCACGACGCCAATATGTCGATGGCCCGCGCCGCAATGGAGTGGGTCAGCGGGCGAGTTACGTCGAGCTTCCTGCTGGTCAACTGGTTCCAGTTGCTGACGCCCGCCGAGACAGCCCACCTGTTTACGGGCCACAACGGACGCGGCCACGGCGGCCCGTATGAGTCAGCCGCTGTCTGGAGCTTCGCGCCGGAGTGCGTCAACACGGATGGCGTGGACGATCTGCCGCCCCGCCCGGCCCTGGCAACGGACCGCCCGCACGTGCTGGTGGAGTCCTACCCAACGCCCTGGGACGGCTGGTCAGGCCACATCAGCCAGGCGAGCCAGGCCACCGGCGACGAGATCGTGAATGGCGCGCTGGATCAGTTGGCCGGGGTGCTGGCCGCCTGGATCAAAAGCCCACGGACAGCCGCGCCCCGCCAGCGCAGGTGATGCCCGCCGGCGCCGGTGATGGCCGCCAGCGAATTCGCACGCCTGGTGCCTGGCACCAGCACGCTGCATCGGCACCCCTGCCACTCCACCATGTCATCCCGAGCAGCGCGCTTGCGTTTGTGAGATCGACGTCCGGCTGGTAACTACGCCGGGAGTTTCACACCAAGCGTTGATGTCCCCGACCTCGCGGGCCAACCCCATCGGCGCGCAGGAACCCGACGGGCACCCGCCTCGTGCAACTTGGTTGAGGGCTGCCCACCATCCGGGGTACGCTGGCCCTCGTCCCCGATGCGCCACGCGACCTCGGCAGCCGCGACCATCGACGCCGCGGCAGCATGCACACGCGGAGTAACTATGACCATGCGCGATTACGGCCCGAACGCCCTACCCGAGCGGTACCCAGACCCCGACATCATCGTGCTGGACCCCAGCTTTGCCAAGTATCGCCAGGGCAACACGCCCATCAAGCGACTCTGGACAGGCGCGCTCTGGATGGAAGGCCCGGCCTGGAACGCAGCCGGGCGCTACCTGCTCTGGAGTGACATCCCGAACAACCGACAACTCCGCTGGCTGGACGAAGACGGCCACGTCAGCACCTTCCGCAACCCGACCGGGAACAGCAACGGCAACTCGTTTGACGCCCAGGGCCGGCAGCTCTCCTGCGAGCACCTGAACCGCCGCGTCGTGCGCTACGAGCTTGACGGATCCGTGACCGTCCTGGCCGACTCGTTCGACGGCAAGCAGTTGAACTCGCCCAACGACGTGGTGGCCCACCGCGACGGCAGCGTCTGGTTCACGGACCCGCCGTACGGCACCGCCGCTGTCGGGGGCTACGAGGGCACCCCTGGCGGCACCATCCACCACCCGAACTCCGTGTACCGCGTGGACCCTGACGGCTCGGTGGCGCGGGTGCTGCCAGGCGGTGAGATGGACAGCCCGAACGGCCTGTGCTTCTCGCCGGACTTCTCGCTGCTCTACGTGGTGGACACCGGCGAGCCGAAAAACATCCGCGTGTACGACGTGGTTGATGGCACGAAGCTGGCGAACGGCCGCGAGTTCTCCGACCTGTCGATCACCGTGGACGGCAAGAAGGCCAATGCGATGTCGGACGGCATCCGCGTGGACATCGACGGCAACGTCTGGTCGGCGGCGGCCGGCGGTCCGGGCATCGACGGCGTGCAGATTCTCAACCCGGCCGGCGAGCGGATCGGGCAGATCCTGCTGCCGGAGCGCTGCGCGAACCTCGTGTTCGGCGGGGCCAAGCGCAACCGGCTGTTCATGGCCGCCAGCCAATCGCTGTACGCGGTGTACGTCAACACACGGGGAGCGCACTGGGGCTAGAACTCGCCTATAGTGAGCGTGGGGGGACGGGTGGCAATCCGCCACTCATTGCCCCACAGTCGCTGCGGACGCTTCCGTTATTGAACCGTCTATGAAGCTCGCCCATGTCATCCCGACCCAAGTGAGCTTGTGAGCGCAGCGAAGGATGACATAGGAAGATGGGGGGCTTGCTGCACAAATTTCGTCACGCTGCGCACAACGACATCACTCGGGACAACATGTTTGGATGACCTGTACGAATGACCGCGACCGCTCACCGCCTCCGGCCCTCTTCCAGGCCGGTCGCTAGCCAGGTCGAGGCCAGGACCGTCACGGTGATGAGCAGCGCGGGCGGCCCGACAATCCAGCCCCAGGTTGGCCGGGTGAACAGCAGCGGGTCGTTGAAGGCCCAGCCGAGCATGCCGCCCCAACTTGGCGTGGACGGATCGCCCAGGCCCAGGAACGCCAGAGTCGCTTCGGCGAAGACCGCGAAGCGCACCGTCAGCGCAATCTTGGCCGGCAGCAGCCCGAGCGTGCCCGGCACGATGTGCCGCACGGCAAGGCGTAGCTCCGACGCGCCAAGCGCCCGCCCGGCCGTGACGTAGGGACGCGCGCGCAGCCCGAGCACATGCGCCCGGACGATCCGCGCGAAAGCCGGCCAAGACAACAAGCCGAGCGTCAGGACGACTGTTACAAGGCTCGGGCCGGCCAGCGTCACGACAAGCAGCGCTAGCGGGACGCCCGGCAGCGCCAGCAGCAAGTCAGCCAGACCGGTGGCAGGGGCGTCCAGGCTCGGCCAGAAGCCGGCTGCCACACCGGCCACCCACGAGAGCACCGTTGAGATCGCCGTCACAAGGGCCGCGACCAGCAGCGTCCAGCGGGCAGCCCAGATGCACATACTCAAGACATCCTGCCCGATATCAGTGGTGCCCAACAGGTGGGCCGCGCTGGGCGGAAGGAATGGCCGTGCTACCGGTAGCTGCGGCGGATACGGCGCGATAGTCGGTGCAAAAATGGCGATCAGTACGAGCGTCGCCAGCACCGCCGCCCCGGCCGCCGCCTGCACACGGGCAGCGTGTCGCTGTTCGTCGTCAGCAGGCATGGTGCTCGTCGTCTTCAGGAGACAGGTCGCGCGCCACGATCACGAGGCATGGCGCGGCACCCACGCCCGGTACACGACTTCCAGGCCGAACTGGGTCAGCAGCACGAACAGGCTCCCGAGCAGGAAAACCGCTTGCAGCACCGGGTAGTCACGGGCGCGGATCGCCTCGTACGCGAACAGGCCCAGGCCCGGCAACGCGAACACCCGCTCCACCACGACGGCCCCGCCGAGCAACTGCCCCAGGCGCAGCCCGAACAGCGTTGCAAGTGGCAGTGCGGCGTTCGGCAACAGGTGCGCGCGAAGCAGCCGGCCCTCGGACAGCCCCTTCGAGCGGGCGACCGTCAGGTACGGGCGGCCTCGCTCGGCCCGCACCGCTCCGCGCGCCACCAGCACGAACGCCGCCGTCGTCGAGAGTACCAGCGCCAGGGCCGGCAGTGTGAGGTGCCAGACGATGTCCGCCGCATGCCGGAGCAGCACGACGACGCTGAACGGAGCGGCAGTGCTGCCGAACGGGTCTCCAAAGGGCGTCTGAGCGCCGTGCAAAGGGAACCAGCCCGTCCCGACCGCGAACACGACCAGCAGGCCGAGCGCGATCAACAGTTCCGGGAGCGCCGCCAGCACCGTCGAGGCGGCAACAATCACCGCGTCGGCCCGGCCCCCGCGCCAGCCCGCCAACACCCCCAGGAACGTCCCCAGGCCGGCCGAGAGCAGCGCCGTCACGCTCATCAGCCCGACCGTCCAGGGCAGGCGCGCCGCAATCAGGTCGGCCACGCTGGCCCCCCGCGTGATCGACCGGCCGAAGTCGAAGCGGCCCAGGTCGCCCAGGTAGCCGACGAACTGCCCAAACAGCGGCTGGTCGAGGCGGTAGGCCGCCA
>JBBQBU010000455.1:0-5065 GCA_038318015.1 Chloroflexota bacterium
ACCTGATCACCTGGCTCGACGACACGGTCGCCGGCTGGAATGCTGACCCCACTCCTTCGTCTGGCATGGCAAGCGCTACGAGCGACGCCAGCGCGCTCGATAGCGTCGTCTCGGTGGCTCTCCGGCCACGCAGGCTCACCCTCACCTATCTGCGGCGTGACCCACTAGGGATTCGTCAGGAGATAACCGTCTCATCAGCGGGCGCTTACATAAGGAGTCAGACTGCCTCCGGGTGTAACGGTTATTCCCTTGCAGATCCTAGGTGACGGGTTGTGGGTTATCGGTGGTGGGCCGGCGTCAGCGCCGTGACCCACCCCGATAGCCCATCACGTATAACCCATCACCCGCGCGTCAGCCCTTGACGGCCCCTGCGGCCAGCCCCTGCACCAGCATCTTGTTCGCCACGGTGTACAGCACCATGACCGGGATGGCCGCCAGCACCGAGCCGGCCATCATCGGCCCCCACAGGTAGATGTCGCCGCGGATCAGCCCCGCCAGGCCGACCGGCAACGTGCGGAAGCTGTCTGACGTGATGAACACCAGCGCAAACAGGAACTCGTTCCAGGCCAGCGTGAAGGTGAACACTGCCGCCGCGACCAGCCCCGGCGCCGCCATCGGCAGCAGCACCAGCCACATCGACTGCAGCCGGCTCGCCCCGTCAATCTGCGCCGCTTCCTCCATCTCTGGCGGAATGCCCTTGAAGTAGCCAATCAGCATCCAGGTGCAGAACGGGATGGCGAACGTCTGGTAGCTGATGACCAGCGCCAGTTGGCTGTTCAGCAGGCCGAGCCGCTGCATAATCATGAACAGCGGGATGAACAGCAGCCCGCCCGGCACGAGGTAGACGAACAGCACCGAGCGCGCCAGCGCCGCCCGACCTGGGAACCGCAGCCGCACCAGGCTGTACGCTGCCAGGGTTGCCATGACCGTCGTCAACACCGTCGTGACCAGGCCCACGGCGACTGAGTTGGACAGGTACAGCCCGAAGCGCCACTTGTTGATGGCGGCGTCAAACTGCGCCAACGTGAACTTCTTTGGGAAGAACTCGATGGCGGTGCCGTACATCTGGTCGTTCTCGGCGATGGACGACCGGAACATCCAGTACAGCGGCAGCAGCACCACAAACAGGTAGAACGCAACCGTCGCGTAGACGATGTACCGCTTCGTGCGGCCCTTCGCCGGGCCGAGCCACGAGGCCTTCTGCACAGGGACTTCGAGGGTTCCTTGCATCAGGCTCGCTCCTCGTCTTTGTCCTGGAGGTAGTGCGTCAAAATGATGATCAGCCCGGCGAAGATCGGCATGGCCATCATCGCGGCCGTGGACGCCTCGCCGATGCGTCCGTTCCGGATGCCCTGATCGTAGATCAGCATCGTGAACACCTCGGTGGCGTTCGACGGGCCGCCGCGCGTCATAATGAACACGAGGTCAAACGTGTTTGCCGTCCAGATCAGCGACAGCATGCAGGTGATGAGCATGACGTGGCGCAACCCCGGCAACGTGATGTAGAGGAACCGCTGCCAGGCGCTCGCACCGTCCACCTCGGCCGCCTCGTACTGCTCGGACGGGATACCCTGCATCCCCGCCAGGAAGGCGATGGCGAAGAATGGGAAGCCCTTCCAGACAACGACGCTCATCACGGCACCCATTGCGTAGCGGATGTCGCCGAGCCACGAGACCGGTTCGGAAATGAGCCCCATGCCCATCAAGGCCCAGTTGAACAGGCCGTTCTGGTCGTCGTACATCCAGCGCCAGATCAAGCCAGCGACGAACGCGGGCACCGTCCAGGGCAGGAACAGCAGGGCACGGATGACCGTGCGCCCGAAGAACTGCTCGTTCAGGGCCAACGCCATCGTCATACCAATGAACGCTTTCAGGGCGACGCCGACCACGGCCAGCAGCGCCGTGTTCCAGATCATCCGGCCGAAGTTCGGCCATTGCGAGAGCCAGACGTAGTTCTGAAAGCCGACGAACGTCTCTTGCTGCCCGATCACCTTGTCGGTGAATGAGAGATACATGGCCCAGGCCGCCGGATAGGCGATCAGACCAATGATGAACGTAAACGCCGGCACCAGCATCGCGTAGCCAAGCACCCACTCTTTGTGGCGGGCGGTCATATCGCGATACCTGGTGGGGCGCAACACTGCGCTCTGGACACTCACAGGACACCCCCTCAGCGGGGTGATCGGCGGTGGGTTTGAGGTTCTGGGGGGGGCTACCCGTCCTCCAACACCTGTCACCCACCATCCATCACCGGCTACTTGTACTTCGAGAAGACATCCTCGGCGGTCTTCGCCAGTTCGTCCAGCGCCTGCTCCGCGGTCCACCCCTCGACGGCCATGCGTGCCGCTGCCGAAATGAGTGGCTGCCGATTCGTGAACTCGGAATAGGCCTGCGACGGGGGACCGGGATGACCCTGGAGGATGCCGGTCTTGGCGGCGTCGAGGAAGCCCTTGCGCTGCGGATTCTTCCAGATCTCCATATCTTCCATGCCGGCCACGGCGGGCGACGGGAAGGCCAGTTCAATCCACTTGCGGTAGACGTCCTTGCCGTACAGGTGCCGCATCAACTCCTTCGACAGATCCATGCGCTTCTGGTTGCCAGTGTTCAAGATGGCGAAGCCGTCGCGAACATACGCCGTATTGAACTGGCCCTTTGGCCCGGCGGGAACTGCCGAGACGCCGATCTTCGGGAGCATGTCGGGTTTGTTCGTGCGGAACCAGACGAGCGGGCTGGCCGGGTTATGGATGAAGATCGTCTTCTCGTCCTGCAGGGAGGTGTTGTTCGCGGCGTTGTCCCAGCCAGTCACGCCTGGAGGGTACACGCCCATGTCCCAACTTGACTTGATGCGGGTAAGGAACGCGAGCATCTCCGGCGACTTGACCGTTCCGAGCTTGCCGTCCTCCTTGACGATGGACGCGCCGTAGCTCAACATCATCAAGCCGAACGTGCTTTCCGCATCAGTGCCGGCTTTGCTGAACTGGAAGCCGACGCCGTAGATGTTCGGCGGCGTCTGTAACTTCTTCGCGACGTCGTACAATTCGTCCCAGGTCTTCGGTGCCTCCTTGACGCCGCCAGCCTCAAGAATGTCCTTGCGGTAGAGGATCAGGTTGCTATCAATCGAGTACGGCAGCATCCACTGCTTGCCGTCTCGTGTGACGATGCGCTCACCGGGCTTGTACCACCCGCCCCACTGCTTTCCGAACTCGGCGAACAGCGCGGAATGGTCGGTGAAGATCCCGGCCGGGTAGAACGCGGTAAAGCGGCCATCATCGACTTGCGTCACATCCGGCAACTGCTTCGACTCGATGGCGGCCTGGAGCTTCTGGCGCACGTTGTCGCCAGTCTCGCGGGTGATCTCCACCTCAATGTTCTTGCTCTTGGCCCACTTGTTGATCTCTTCAGTCTGGTAGTCATCGGACGGCGGTGCGAACGTCGCGTCCGTCCAAATGGTCATCTTGTCGCCGCCCATCCCTGGGATCATGCCGCACGCCGAAATCACGGGAGCCAGCGAGATCGCCCCAAGACTGACGCCAACGGTCTTCAGCAACGTCCGCCGGGCCATACCACGCCGGGTCAACACTGTCCCCATCGTCTTCGTAGGCATCCAGTTCCTCCGCCTCATCCCCCCACGACACGAGTACAACCCCACGCTCCCATTGGCGCGGGGAGGTCCGGAATGGTGCAGGCCCAGCATGTGCAGCGTGGGGGAGGGTACACATGCTGGTCATGCAAGCAGGCTGACACGCAGGCGTGTCAGGCTACGCCGAAACCACAATGGTGCGTTAGCGCGAATACCATGCATCCTCGCATGGACCCCAGGGACGGGGGAGAAAGCGCCGACATCGGGCGGCGCGCGTCTGATCGCGAACGGCTCCAGTATACCGTCGGGACCGCGTGACGAACAGGGGTAACTGGGCGGGGTGTGCCCCGCACATTCGTGCCGTGTCCTGAACAGGGGCTGTGGGGCGTCCGTGCTTGGCGGCATCGACGCCAGCCGCTACCATCTGCCCGTGTGTCACCGGTGGACGGGTCGCACGTTGCTGAACAGGAGCGCCGATCATGAAGGTCTACATTCTGGGTGCCGGCACCCCGACGCCCACCCCGGAACGGTTCGGCTCGTCGTACGTCGTCAACGTTGCTGGCGAGTACTTGATGTTTGACTGCGGCCCGGCGGCCACGCACAAACTGGTGAAGGCGGGCCTGTGGCCGACCCAGATCGACTACCTCTTCTTCACCCACCACCACTTTGACCACGACGTTGACTACCCGTGCTTCCTGCTCTGCCGCTGGGATCAGGCGGCCGGCAAGGCGAAAGAACTCCAGGTGTTCGGCCCGCCGCCGACGACCGAGTTCACACGGCGGCTGCTGGACGAGAACATCGGGGCGTTCGCACACGACTGGATCGCGCGGGTCAACGCGCCGACTAGCCAGCAAGTCTACGTGAACCGGGGCGGCGTGCTGCCCCGAATGCCGCCGACCGTCGGCACCCATGACGTCGGCCCCGGGCTGGTACACGACGCCGGCACCTGGAAGGTCACGGCGGCCCCGGCCATCCACGTGCAGCCGTACCTTGACTCCCTGGCCTATCGCCTGGACAGTCCCGAGGGCAGCGTCGTGTTCACCGGCGACACCCAGCCCTGCGACTCGGTGGTGGAACTGGCGCGCGGGGCCGACGTGATGCTCTGCATGTGCTGGGACGACCAGGAGATCATGAACGCGAACGGCGAGAACATCGGCCAGTGCGGCACGACCGGCGCGGCCGAGATGGCGCAGGCAGCCGGCGTCAAAAAGCTGGTCCTTTCACACATGGGGCCGCACCTGTCGCAGCACGGCCCGCTGGAGAAGGGCATCGGGGACGTGCGCGGCATCTTCAAGGGCGAGATCCTGTTCGCGGAAGAGTTGATGTCGTTCGAGGTGTAGCACCCAGGCCCACCCTGGGAGACGTCAACCACCAGCACCCCGCCACCCCAGCCGTGTGCGCTGGCACCCGAAACGCCCTGCACGACGGCTTCGGGCCTCGGGAATAAACTGGACCACAGGGCGTTTCATAGGATAGTTCAGTCAT
>JBBQBU010000456.1:0-5060 GCA_038318015.1 Chloroflexota bacterium
GAACGATGTGGCAGACATCGAGCGCCTGAACCAGATCGCCCCTCTGCACAATCCAGCAACCCTGAAATGGCTGCGAGCAGCTCAGACCGTATTCGGCCAGCGGGTTCCGCAGATCGCGGTGTTCGACACCGCCTTCTTCGCAGAGCTCCCTGAGGTTGCCGCAGGCTACGCGCTCCCGCCGGACATCACTGAAGGCCACGGCATCCGCCGCGTCGGTTTCCATGGCCTGGCGCACGCCTGGATGTGGCGCCGGTGGCAACAGCTCGTTGCGGACCACGGTGCCAATACCCGCCTCATCTCGCTCCAATTGGGCGGCGGATGTTCCATGGCCGCGATCGTAGACGGACAACCGCTCGATACTTCGATGGGCTTCTCGCCTCTGGAGGGGCTGGTGATGGCGACGCGCTGCGGTGATCTGGATCCGAATGTCGTGCTCCATCTGCTCCGGGACGGCGGAATGAGCATGCAGGCCGTGAGCCGATTACTCAACGGCGGCTCGGGGCTCTTCGGGATGGCCGGCAGCGCCGACCTGCGTGACCTGCTCTCGCGTACCGACGCGCCAGCCCGGCAGGCCGTGGACCTCTACTGCTACCGGATCCGAAAGTACGTCGGCGCCTTCTTCGCGGTGCTCGGTGGGGCCGACGCGATCGTCTTCGGTGGCGGAGTCGGAGAGAATGCCGCCGAGATCCGCCGCCGTACCATGGCAGGGATGGCATGGTGCGGCATCCGCTTGGACCACAAGGCCAACGAGGCTGCCACAGGTGTGGAGGCGCGAATCAGCGCCAACGACAGTACAGTGCAGGTCTGGGTCGTGCCGGTGGACGAGGGCGCCGTCCTGGCCAGCGAAGCCGCGGATCTGCTCGGTCCGCGACGAGACGACGAAGCACGAGGGGATTCATCATGACTGCACTGTCCCAATACGGCGTGCTGTTCGCACTCACGCTGGCCACTGTCGGCTTCGTGCTCAGCCTCCACGGCCTTGCCCGGGCCATCGGTCGCGTCCGGTCCGAGCCCGGCAAGGATGCACCCGCGACCGCCGGTACGCTGTCACGTGAACCGGTCTGGGTGCGCTATCATGCCAAATATTACGGGTATGCGCTGCTGTTTCTGGCCTTCGACATGGAGATGGCCTTCATGTATCCTTGGGCGGTGGTCTACCGGCAGGAGGGTCTGGTCGCGTTGCTCGACATGGGGGTGTTCCTTGCCATCCTGTTTCTTGGCCTGCTCTACGGGTGGAGTCAGGGCGCGCTGAGGCGGCAGGAATGATCGGCGCGCGCGAAGGTGTGCTGTCGGGGCTCCGGCGGCTGGTTGCAGCAGCGATGGCGCGTGATCTTCGCGGGTTCGTGATTCCCGGCGCAGATGTCGCACGGGCGCATGGCCTCGATCTTGGCCAAGCCGGACTGCACCTGGCGACGACGCCACGCCATGCCAGCGTTCTTCTGATCGTCGGCCCCCTGCCCCCCGGACTCGTCGATGCCGCAACGATCGCCTACGTCCAGATGCCGCGCCCGCGCGCCATTCTTGCGCTGGGAGCGGACGATCCCGGCCCCTTGCCTCTCCCCGATGCGACCGGGCCGCTGACACAAGCCGGGCTCGTGTCCGCGATGGTCGATCTGCGCGGGATCTTTGCCCAGAGTGCGTTCCGCACTGGGGTTCGGGACTACGACGCTCCGGCTCTGGAAACTCGTACCGAATACACCTGCCCGATGCACCCCGAGGTTGTCCAGGACGAGCCCGGAAACTGCCCCAAATGCGGCATGACCCTGATACCGCGCGACACCACGGCAACGGCGGCCCACGCTGCCCATGCCATGCCCAAGGAGGAGCACCCGATGCCTACCGCCGACACCCCCGCGCAGTACACTTGCCCGATGCACCCCGAGGTGGTTTCCGACACGCCCGGCAACTGCCCGAAGTGCGGCATGTTCCTGGTGGCCGCCGAGGCCGAGGACGACCACACTGCGCATGAGCATCGGCCCGATCACGGCAAGCACGCCGCCAGTGACGGAACCCCCGCGCAATACACCTGCCCGATGCACCCCGAGGTTGTCCAGGACGGACCCGGAAACTGCCCCAAATGCGGCATGTTCCTGGTCCCCGCCGAGGCCGAGGACGACCACACTGCGCATGAGCATGGTGACGGCGGGCATCCCGACCATGCTTCGCATGGCGGCGGCCCGGCAACGGCTGGGATCGAAGAGCATTTCATGTCGATGGTGGAGATGACCCGCGACATGCCGGCCAGCCCGGACGGGCTGAAGATGGAGTGGATCGACGTGCCGGTCGGTCCGTTTTTTCCCGGCCTGCCTGGTGGATTGAGCCTGCGCCTGACGCTGGACGGCGACGCGGTCGCCGAGCACAGCGCCGAAAGTCGGGTAGGACGCAGCACCCATCTGGCCGACGCCGAAATGTCACCCGAAGCGTTCGTCGATCACATGGCGGCGCTATCGCCGTTCAGTCCGATGGCCTATCGCCTGCTGGCCTGCCTGGCGCTGGAACGGGCGGCAGGACACACTGTTGCGCCCCAAACCGCGATTGCCCGTGCGGCCGCTGTCGAGCGCGAGCGCGTGGTCAGCCACCTCGGCTGGCTGGCCGGGTTCGGGGCGCAATCGGGGTTCGCCTGGCTCGAGCGACGCGCGGCCCTGCTGCAACTGAAGCTGCGCGAGGCGACGGTGGGTGACATTGCGAGTTTGACCCCAGATATCACGGCAATGGTGCAACGCATGTATCGCACACCGCTGCTGCGCGCCAGACTCGAAGGGATCGGCCGGCTCACGGGAGACGAGGCCCTGCCCGGCCCCGTGGCACGGGCCTCGGGTCATCCGAGCGACGTGCGCAGCGAAGATCCCGTCTATGCCGGGCTCGGCTTTGCCCTCCTGACCGGCGCGGACGGCGACGCGCTGGCGCGGCTGACGCAACGCACCGGCGAGATTGCGCAGAGTCTGGATCTGATCGCGCGGGCTGGCGCGATTGCGACGCCGGTGCCCCACGACGTCGGCGGCGCCTCGGGGAGCGGCGAGGCGGTGGTGGAGACCCCGCGCGGCGCGGCGCAGCTTACCCTGACCCTGACCGGTGGCAAGGTCGCGGCCGCCGAAATCGGCACACCCACGGCAGAGCATCTCGCCTTGATCGCAGCCGTGGCCGACGGCCAGGAGCTGGGCGACGCGCTGACCGCCATCGGCTCGCTCGACATCAGCCCGTGGGAGATGCCTGCGTGACAGTTTCGCTCGTGTTGTTGTCCGTGGCGGCGGGCGCCTATCTGATCGCCGTGCTGGAGGCCTGGGCGGTGCATGGAAGGCTCCGGCTGGCGGGTCCGGCGATCTCCGCGATGGCGCTTCTCGGGCGCGAGTCACTTGTCCCCCGCACACCGGACCGGCTGTTCTTCGAGGTGGGACCAGTGCTGTTGCTGGTGGCCGGGCTCCTGGCGGCCGCGGTCATCCCGATCGCGCCGGGACTGATCATCACCGATCTGGCGACCGGCGCACTCTTCCTGAACGCGGTACTCGCCTACGTGCTGGTGGCCCTGATCATGGCCGGATGGGGGCCGAACGGCGCCTATGGCATGATCGGCGGCTGGCGGTTCCTGGGCCAGTTCGTGGCCTATGCGATGTTGATTGTGATGCCGATCACTGGAGTGGCAATGCGCGCGGAGTCGCTCTCGACCGTGCAGATCGTCGCCTCGCAATCGGCGCTGTGGAACATCGCCTATCAGCCGCTGGGGTGTGTCCTGTTCGTGGGCGCGGCGATGGGGCTGGCCTGGCTGCCACCGCTGGACCTGCCGACTGCACCGGGAGATCTGGCCGGTGGCATCGAGGCGGAGTACACCGGCGTGCGCCTCGCCGTGCTCCGGCTGGCCCGCATGGTGGTGATCCTGACGCTCGCCGGTGCGACGGTGACCTTCTACCTCGGCGGCTGGCTCGGCCCCTGGTTGCCGGGCTGGGCATGGAGCGCGATCAAGATCCTCGGGGTCGCCGCGCTGATGGTCAGTGCTGGGCGGCTGGTGCCGCGGGTGCGCGAGGCGCGCTATCTGGAACTGAGCTGGAAGCTCGGCATCCCGCTTGCGCTCGTGAACATCCTCCTGGTGGGCGTCATCGCGCTCCTGCTGCCGCTCTGATCAACGTGACGACGCAAACGTTCTTCCTGGCCTTCTTCGGGATCGCAGCGGTCTGGTTCGGCGTGGCCGTGTTTCGCACCCATTCCATGGTGCGCTCGGCGCTGGCACTGCTGTTCTCGCAGACCGCCGTGGGGCTGATGTTCCTGGTCATGCAGGCCGAGTTCCTGGGCGTGCTGCAGATCATGATGATGGCCACCGAGATGAGCGTGATGGCGATCTTCATGGTGATGTTCATGATGGACCCGGGCGGCATGGGCGCGATGGATATGACCCACCAGAAGCGCCTGTCACTCGGGGCCGGGGGCATCGGCCTGTTGGGCGCGCTGGCGGCGATCGTGCTGGCCAACTGGGGCCCGCCGGCGGTCGCCGTCCCCGGCGCTGCACAACAAGTCGCTGATCTCGGGCACGAACTGCTGGGCCGATCCATGCTCATCTTCCAATCCGCCGGACTGATGATCCTGACGGCGATGATTGCCGCGACGATGGTGGCGATTGTGCCGAACGCGAAGCCGCGTCGATGAGCACGGACCTGATGATCGCGCTCAGCGTCGGTGCCGCGATGTTCGGCACCGGGCTCTACGGCGCGCTGAGCCAGACCAATCTGGTGATGATCATCATGGGGGTCGAACTGATCCTGGCTGCGGCATTGGTCAATCTGGTGGCCTTCTGGCGATATCTGCACGCCGGCGAACCCGCGGCACATATGTTCGTACTGATCGTCATGGCGGTGATGGCTGTCGAGATGGCGGTGGGCTTCGGCATCGCCATCGCCCGGTTCCGCTCTCGCGGGTCGGTCGAGATGGAAGAAGCCCGCGAGTTGAAGGGATGACCTTTCTCGCGATCACGCTCCTTGCACCGCTGCTTGCGGCTGTCGTGATCCTCGCCCTGCGCCGCGCGCCCAGGGCGCTCGCGCTGGCGGGCGCCGGGCTGAGCCTCATCGGCGCTG
>JBBQBU010000457.1:0-5050 GCA_038318015.1 Chloroflexota bacterium
CTGCCGCCCGACCTGCCGCGCGAGCATCTGGTGGTCAAGCAGGTGTTCGGGCGGGAGGGGGCCGAGGTGTTCTTTGGCGAGGACTGCGCCCCGGACCTCTGGACGACGCTGCTGGGCCGCCATACCTACGTGGCGCAAGAACTGGTGCGCGTGGCGGCCGTGCCGGCCGTCGTGCAGACATCGTTGGGGCCGGTCTCGCGTGAGGGCTACCCGACGGTTGGGTGTTTCGCGGTGCAGGGGGCGTTTGCAGGGTTCTACACGCGCTTCGGTGACAAAATCACGACGGCGCGGTCGAAATGGCTCGCGACCTACTCCGACGGCGCGGGCCAGTGGCAAGCCGGCCCGGAGACGAGCCGCGGGCTGGCCTGCCAATGAGAGGTAAGCAACGGGGGCGTGATGTGCGTGACAGGGAAGACGGCGGGACAGGCGCGGGCACGGGTGGCCTGGGTCGTATGGGTATGAGCCGGGACGCCTGGGCGCAGGACGGCTTCGCGCCGCTACCGGGCGACATTGTGGCGCTGCCCAACGACGAGCAGGGTACGATTGCGACGGTCTACCTTTGCGCCGAGACGAGCGGCGAGGACGTGACGCGCTGGACCTGGACCGTGCTGGCTGATGGCCGCCTGCTGGAAGTTGCACCGCGCGGCTGCGTCCTCTATGAGCAGCCGCACCTCCTGGAGCGCGGCAATGTGCCGTACTTCGCGCTGGTGGCGCAGGATGGCGCGCTGGTGCGTTTCGAGGCGCGCGTGCGTGCGGGCACCTGGGCCACCCGCCCGGTGCGCCTGACGTTGGAGCGCCGCCGCTGGCGCGTGACCTCGACGGGAACGGTCACGGCGCAGCGCCTCGGTCCGGTGCCGGCGGGGGGGTGGGGCCAACTCGGCCTGCGCTCTGCCCGCTCGGCACCACCAACAAGCGGCAGCCCGCCCGGCCTGACCGTGACACTGCCATCAGCGGCAGGCGAGCCTGGGACCAGCGTCGGCGCGGCTTGTGGCGGGGTTGATGCGCTCGAAGGACCACCGTCGATGCAGCCGGCTTCTCAGCCAGATGTCTACTTCACGCTGGCGGAGACGGGCGAGGCTACCGGCCAGGGCATCGGCCTCTGGGCGACGGATGTCTGCGTTGCGTTTGGCCTCCGCCTGGGAGACACGCCGGTGGCCGCCGGGTTGAGCATCGTCGGGCGGGTTAGTTGATCGCCATCGCCACGATGATCGCCAACCCCAGCACAAATGCACCGGCCAGGATCGCGGCGGCGCTGTTGCCATCCTCGAAGATGCGCTTGTTGAGGTCGGTCGGCGTCAGCATGTCGAAGATGCGGTAGCCGGCAAAGAGCAGGATGAACCCGAGGATGGCGAAGAGTACGGACAGACCGAGATTGGTCATCGTGTCCTGAAATGTCATGTGACGCGGCACCCCCACGAGTCGGCTGCCACGGCGACCGCACAGCCACCGGGGAGTCTAGAGAGCGGACCCTGGCCTGTCAAGGTTGCATTGACGGCCCGGTGCCGGCCGGAGGCTGATCGCTGGCGTCCAGCAGGGCCACCTCGGCGGGCGTCAGCATGCGGCAGACCATCCAGACCGGTGTCTCTTCTGCGACCATGCAGGTACGGCTGATGTGCTCCCGCAGCGTAGCGTGCACCTCCCAAAAAGCTCTTCGAGCGGCGCGGCTTCTGACAGGCATCGACCGGCCCGTCCGAGGACGCTGGCGGCGGGCCATCCCAGTTCTCCCACTGCGCGGTAGCAGACCGGCCGGCATCGCTGAGGCGACGTGAGGCTACAACCCAATCAGGATGTTTAGCGGAACCTGGAGTTCTCCCGCTCGGCCGAGCTGATGGCCTGGTAGTCGCGCGTCTGCTAGATTCTCGCCGGGTGCGCGGGGCAGGCTGGCCCGGTGCATCGGCAATGAGAGCCACGCAGGGGAAGACGTCATGCGACCAGGATTTGGGCAGTTCAACGTCCCGACCGACGAGTATCTTCAGTATGCGGCGCAGTTTGGCGCGACCGACATTCTGTTCAACAACCCGGTGTTGCCGGGCGGCCAGCGCTGGGAGTTGTACGATCTCGTCAAGCTACGGGTGCGGGTCGAGTCGTTCGGCCTGAAGCTGTCGGCCATCGAGAACGTGCCGACAGCCTTCTACGATCACATCATGCTCGGCGGGCCGCGCCGCGACGAGCAGATCGAGAACATGATCTACACGGTGCGGAATATGGCCCGCGCCGGCATCCCGATCTTTGGCTACAACTGGATGCCCTCGCACGTCTGGCGCACCCCGCCGGCGCGCATCCGGGCCGGTGCCGTCGCCACCGCTTTTGATGACGAGATCGCCCAGACCTACCCGCTGACCCACGACCGCATCTACTCCGAAGAAGAGATGTGGGCCAACCTCGAATACTGGATCAAGGTCATCACGCCGATTGCCGAGGAAGAGGGCATCCGTCTCGGTATTCACCCATGCGACCCGCCGGTGCCGATCCTGGGCGGCATCCCGCAGTTGCTCCGCGACTTCGCCTCGTATAAGCGGCTGATCGAGATCTACCCCAGCGACCACAACGCCATCGAGTTCTGCCAGGGCACGATGGCCGAGATGGCGGAAACGAACCCGGACCACGACATTTACGGCAAGATCCGCTACTTCGGCTCGCGCCACAAGATCCTGTACGTCCACTTTCGCAACGTCTCGGGGACGGTGCCGGCGTTCCGCGAGGAGTTCATCAACACGGGCTATGTGGACATGTACAAGGCGATGGAAATCTACTACGACGTGGGCTTCGACAGCTTCTTCATCGACGACCACGTGCCGCAGACGTACCAGGACACGCCGTGGGGCCACCGGGGCCGGGCGTTCGCGAACGGCTACATTCAGGCGATGATTGAGGCGGTGACGAAGCAGCGTCAGGCGGCCGGCATCAGGCCGGGGACCGTCAAGGACTGGACCCCGTAAGCAACAACTACGTCGATGAGCGTGCCGTCGCGGACCAACGATGAGGAGGACGCCATGCCGACACTGGAGCGCGCTGGCGCGTCCATCTACTTTGAGGAGGCCGGCAGCGGGTTTCCGTTGCTGTTGCTGGCCCCCGGCGGCCTGAACTCGGCCATTCCGTTCTGGCACCGGATGCCGCTGAACCCGATTGCTGCGTTCTCGGACGAGTTCCGTGTGATCGCGATGGACCAGCGCAACGCTGGGCAGTCACGGGGTCCGCTGGACCCGAGCGACGCATGGGGCATGTTCGCCGACGATCAACTGGCGGTGCTGGACCACCTGGGGATTGACAGGGCGTTGGTGGCCGGTAGCTGTATCGGCTGTTCGTTCATCCTCGAACTGGCGGAGCGCGTCCCGGAGCGGATCGTCGCTGGCGTCCTGATGCAGCCAATCGGGTTGGATGAGACGAACCCTGGCACATTCGGGGAAGCAACCTGGACGCCGTGGGGCGAGACCCTCATCAAGAACGGCGCGGACCTGAGCATGGACACGGTTGCCGCGTTCGGGCACGACCTGTTCGACCCAGGCTTCGTGTTCACGGTGTCCCGAGAGGTCGTCCAGACCATCCAGACGCCGATGCTGCTGATGGATGGGAACGACCGCGCGCACCCGAAGGGGATCTCCAAGGAGCTGGCGGCGCTCTTGCCACACGTCGAGCGTCTCGAGCAGCGGCGTGAGCCTGAGGTGGTGGCCGACGCGACCGAGACGATGCGTCGGTTCCTGCGGGCGCACATGCCGACGGGAGGTCGCTGAGATGGCCGATGGGGAGGGTGTAGTGTCGGCGAGCGGCGCTTCAGTGGTGGCGGCACCGGCCGATCAGCCGGTGGTGACCCGAGGGGTGCCGGATCAAGCGGGTGAGACGCTAGCGGCCGAGGGATTGCTCTGCACGATCTGTAACCTGCGGGCGTGCTGGCAGGCTCCTGCGCCTTGACGAGTCGGGGGTGACGGGAGTGTCGTGGCCGTAGGCGCGGCGGCGGCCCCGTCAGATCCTCCGCCCGTCAAGAAGGAGGCCGTCCCGCAGAGGACGGCCTCCTGTGCTGCTTGGCGGTGGTGCCCCCCAGGGGATTCGAACCACTGATCTCCGCCTTGAAAGGGAACTCCTGCCTCAATGTGAGGTCAACTTTCATTGACGAGGCGTCAGTTTGACGCTACACTATTCCCACATCGAATAGTAAGGTGCCTGGGCGAGCGTTGTGACGGGCGAGCGATGCTTTGACAAGCAGCTTTGTGTCGCGCGAGAGGAGGCCCGGTTGTCACAGGCCGAGCTTGCGGCGCGGGCTGGCGTCACGCACCAGGCGATCAGCGCCGTCGAGACCGGACGAAGGGGAACGTCGCCACCGCCCGCGAGGCCGCCGCCCTCCAGCGCTACACCCTGCTCAACCGCGCCACCATCCTCACACTCGGCGGCGATCTCGGGCTGGCCGCGCTGCTGGAAGGCGATCCGCTCCTGCCGAACGTCATCTCGGTGCTGTTGGTCAACCCGGCGACTGTCCCCGGCGTGCGAGGCGATGCAGCGGTGCAGGTCATCACGTGGCTGCCAGGGGACGAGGCGCAACGCCTGATCTCCGAGTTCGGCGTCGAGCAGTTCGGCCAGCCGCTGTTCTTCCCACGGGCGCCCGGTTGGTCGCGCACGCCGACGGCGCTGACGGGCCGCCAGCCGCTCGGGCCGTGATCGCGCCTTCCCGGGAATTGCATGGACCATTCCATCACTTCTCGACCCCTCGTCGCGGACTTATCTCATTGCTCCCCACCTTACGTGGACGCTCCCAAAGGAGGACTCGTGAAACTCGCTCGCTCTCGCATCAGCCACCTCCTGCTGGCGGTAGCCCTTGCGCTCGTCGTCGCAGCTCCCGCCGCCAGCCCGGTGGTGCCAGCCTCGGGAGCCCCGGCCCAGCAGGCCACCCTGACCGTCTTCGCCGCCTCTTCTCTGATCGATGCCTTCAAGGAGATCGGGATGGCGTTCGAGGCCGAGAAGAGCACGCCGGTGACGTTCAACTTCGGTGCATCGAGCCAGCTTCGGACCCAGCTTCAGCAGGGTGCCTCGGCGGACATCTTCGCTTCGGCGGACCAGG
>JBBQBU010000458.1:0-5044 GCA_038318015.1 Chloroflexota bacterium
CCGTCAGCGACGCAAACGGCTCCCACAGGCTCGTTCGTGCACCCAGCTCCATCGCCTACCCCCGTGACTCCAACCGAGCCACTCGGCCGCAGTATCTCCTCCCCTGCCTCTACTTGACAAAAGGTTATGCGATAGCCCTGGGCGGCAGCGGAAAATTCACGACAACGCCGGCTGCAACGAGCATACTGCTCTGAACAGAGCGCCCGCCGCATCGGGAGAACTGCCCATGCTGCGACGGCTTCAACAGCCGCACACTCTCACCCGGCACGGATGATGCAGTAGGATGTCCCTTGGATTTTCTTGCGTGCGGAGTGGCAGCATGGAGAGGGGCGGGGATCGGGCGGTGGCCGAACCCGAGACTCCGACTGATCAGATACACGCGGACCTACCGGGATCGAGCGATGCCGTGCTGAACGAGGCCACTGCGTCGCGGTTTGCCCTGCGGCTGGGGCTGCTGCAATGGGCCGTTGGCACCTTTTGCGGCATCGTCGGCGCGCTGACGTTCGTCACGCCCCACCAGTTCATCGGTCCCGGTTACCGGCTGCTGCGTCCCTATCTGCCCTGGTGGGGCGTGCTCCTTCTGATCGGTGCAGGGGCGCTCATTTCCGTCGCGCTCCTGTCGCCGCGCCGAAGGGTGATGACGCTTGCGCATGCGCTGGCTGCCACGCCCATTCTGTTACTGGGCATCAGTGCCGGCGCGGCCGGAGGGTGGACCGGACTCACCATCTATTCCCTGCTGGCATGCGGGCTGCTCATCGCACCGTGGATCAGCCCGCAACCTGACCGTCCGGCCACGACGGGCGACCTGTTTGCCGTAGTGATAGGCCTGTCTGCTGTCTGCAACGGCACCATCATGCTGCTGGCGCCGGACCAGTACCGCTCAGTCATCTTCGACCCGATCCGCCCCTATCTGTTGCTGTACGGCGCAGGCTTCCTGGCCGGCGGGCTGGGCGTCATGTGGTCGCACCTGCGGCCGGCCGTGCCGACGCCAGTGTTCTGGGGGTCGCACCTGCTGTTGGGGATGGCGCTGTCGGCGTTCGGGCCCCCGGTCGCGTTGCCCAGCCGTGCCTTCACGACGTTCGCCTACTACAACGGCTTTGGGCTGCTGCTGGCACTGCTGCCCTGGCTGCGGCCCCATCTGCGCCGCACCGACCCCGGATCGTTGCGGACCCGGCTGGCACTGGCCTTCGGGGTGGCGGTGTCGTTGCCGCTGGTGGTGACGATGGCGCTCGTCACCAATCAAGTTGAGCAGTCGGCGCGCGTGGAGGCGTACTCCCGGACGCGCATCATCGCCGAGACGCTGGCGCTCGGTGTGTCCGATTATGTGGAGTTGCACCGCGCGGCCGTCTCGGCGCTGGCGGCGCTGCCAGACCTGCTGGACGCCTCCCCGGATCGCCAGACGGCTATCCTGCGCACCTTTTCGGACACGTACCCCGACGCGTTGACGTTCGTGTTGTTCGGGCAGGACGGGCAGACGCTGGCCCGGGGCGACGCCTTGCCGATTCAGACGCCATCGGCAGTGCGCGCGCCGCTGTTCGATGACGTGAAGCAGTCTGGCGCGCCCGACGTGCGGGTCGTGGTGTCGCCGACGCTCGGGCAGCCAGTGGTGGCGCTCGGGGTGCCGGTGCGTGACGAGCAGGGCAACTTCGCGGGAGTGGCAGTTGTCATCCTGGAGTCCACGCGGTTGGCGAACGTCGCCCAGCGCACTGCCACCGAGCCGGGTGGCCGAGTGCTGGTTGTGGACCGGCAGGGTCGCCTGATTGCGTCGTCGGGCGAAGCGACGGCGACGGCAGCGGCGATGTCTGATGTCTCGGCCAGCCCGGCCGTTGCCGCCGTCATCAGCACTGAGGACAGCGGGTCGCTCGGCTATGAGTCACCCTCGGGCGAGCGGCTGGCCGGGTTCGCCGTCGTGCCGCTGGTGCAGTGGGGCGTGGTGGTGGAGCGGCCGGCCGCCCTGGCGCTGGCCGGCACGCAGTTGGCGCGTGACCTGGCGTTCGCGGTGTTCTTGCTGGTTGTCGCCACGGCGGCGATTCTCGGGTGGATCGCCGCGGCGCGGCTGGCGGCTCCGCTGGAGTCGCTGGCCCAGGCGGTGGACGCCCTCTCGTTCGGCGCGACGCCGACCCAACTGCCGCGTAGCGGCATCACCGAGGTGGCGCGGCTGGCAGCCGTCTTCGGCGACCTGCGCGACCGGCTGCACATCCGCACGGCGGAGCGCGAGCGCGCGGAACGACGCCTGCGCTTCCTGGCGGATGCCAGCAGCCACCTTGCCGCCTCGCTGGACTACGACACGACACTGGAGCGCGTGGCGTGGTTGGCGGTGCCGGCCCTGGCCGACTGGTGCTTCGTGGACGTGCTGGAGGACAACGGCGAGATTCGGCGGGTAGAGGTGGCGCACGCGGACAAGTTGCGCGCGGACGACGCCGATGTGCTGCGCGGATACGCGCCGGACCGGCGGGCACGGGACGGCATCGCGCTGGTGCTGCGGACCGGCGTGCCCGAGCTGATCCGCGAATTGCAGGATGGGAAACTGCCGTCTATGACGCGGGATGCGCGGCACCAGGCCGTGGTGCAGACACTCGGCGTCCGCTCGATCATGCGGGTGCCGCTGCTGGCGCGCAGTCGGACACTCGGTGTGATCACGCTGGTGTCCACCGACCTGAGCCGGCGCTACGGCGCGGCTGATCTGGCACTTGCGGAGGAGCTTGGCCGCCGCTGCGCCATCGCCGTGGACAACGCCCGCCTCTATGCCGAGTCGCAGCAGGCCATCCGCGCGCGGGACGAGTTCCTGTCCATCGCCTCGCATGAGCTACGGACGCCGCTCACCGGCATCAAGGGATACGCACAGATTTTGCTGCGCGCCCACGGTCGGGGGCAGCTCGACGACGAGCGCCTGCACCGCTCGCTGGTGACGATTGACGACGCGGCGGATCGGCTGGCGACGCTCGTTGACGACTTGCTTGATGTCTCGCGAATTAGGACCGGGCACCTGCCGCTCCGCCTTGCCACGGTCGATCTCGCGGCCGTCCTGCGTGAGGCTGCGGACCGGTACCGTGACCAGCTTGGTGACGGGCATACCCTGGTCGTTGACCTGCCAACGAACGACATCGCGGCGGCTGTGGACGTGGACCGCCTGGAGCAGGTCGTCACGAACCTGCTGAGCAACGCCGTGAAATATTCGCCGGCCGGCGGCACGGTGACGTTGTCGCTGGTCGGCGGGGCCGGCGGGGCATTGGTCCAGGTCCAAGACAGCGGCATCGGCCTGCCGGTGGACAGCCTGGAAGCCATCTTCCAGCCGTTCGGCCGGGCGGCGAACGCCACGCGGCAGAGTTTGCCCGGCATGGGCCTGGGGTTGTACATCTGCCGGACACTGGTAGAGCGCCACGGCGGGCGCATCTGGGCGGTCAGCGGCGGCGAGAACAGCGGCACCAGCTTTGGGTTCTGGCTGCCGCGTCATGCAACGATTCCTTCCATGGAGCACGTCCATGCCTGAGCGCGAGCGCCGGGTGCTGGTCGTTGACGACGACGCGAGCATCCAGGGCTTTCTGGCCGAAGCGCTGGCCGATGAAGGGTACAACGTCCGCACTGCCGGCAACGGCCGGGAGGCGCTGGCGGTCCTGGAAGCGTGGCGGCCAGACCTGATCTTGTTGGACATGATGATGCCCGAGGTGGACGGCTGGGGCTTCCGCGTGCAGCAGCGCACCATGCCCGGCGTGGCCGACGTGCCGGTGATCGTCCTGTCGGCCACGCGCGACCTGGTGGAGAAGGCGCGGGCGCTCGAACCGGCCCAGATCTTCGCCAAGCCGTTCGACCTTGACGCGCTGCTCAGCACCATCGACCGGATGACAGCGGCGTCGCCGCCGGGGCCAGCCGGCCGGACTGGCACCGCCTAGCACGTTAAGGTTAGGTGGTGGGATCGTCCGTCACGGCCGGCTGCCAGCCGAGCGCCGGCGCGACCTCCCGCGCGATGCGCTCTAGCGCCCGCACGAACTGGGCGGGTGTCGGCAGGCCCGGGTGTACCTGGACGATCAAGTCAGTGGTGTAGGGCAGAAGCAAGTCCGCCTGCAAGCTCGCCACCACCTCGTCGGGGTGCCCGTAGTGGATGTGGCTGCGCTTGAAGTACGCGTCCTGGCTCAGGCCCGGCGCGAAGTAGCCGCGCTGCACCATGCCGTCAACATAGTGGGCAACGCCGGCTTCCAGGTGCGCTACAGCCGTGCGCCGGTCGTCGGCGGCGTAGACTGCGCGCGACACGCCGATACGCGGCGGCACCGCACGCTCGGCCGCCCCACCCAGGTACGCATGCGCCACCGGTAGCTGCGACACGTCCGTCGGCTCCGTCGTCTGGAACGCCGTGCGCGCCAGCAGCAGCCCGCTGCCGTTCCGCCCGATGCGTGCCCCGCCCTCCGCGCTCAACGTCGATTCCCACAGACGGCTCGCCAGGGTCGGGGCGGGAGGGTACAGCCGCGCGTCCGTCCCGTTGATCGGCTCGCCGGCCAGTGCCCGCTGGATGGCGCGCACCCCCTCGGCGTACTGTTCCCGCCGCGCCGCCACGTCCTTCCCGAACGCCGCAAAGCTGACCGGATCACCGCCGGTGCCCAGCCCCAGTTGGACCCGCCCACCGCTCAACGCATCCACGACGGCCGCATCTTCGGCCACCCGGAGTGGGTCTTCCAGGGGCAGAATCACGATGGCGGTGCCCAGATTGATGCGCCGCGTGCGCTGTGCCACCGCTGCCAGGAACGTCAGGGTGGACGGCAGCCGGGCGTCGCCGTTCAGGAAGTGGTGCTGCGCTACCCAACCGCTGTCGTAGCCCAGGTCGTCGGCCGCTGCGAACAGGTCCAGCCCGATCCGGTACGCGTCGGCGGCGTCCCGCCCGACGTGCAGGTGCGTCAGGAAGCCCAGTCGGAGCCGCTGACGCCGCGACGCGGGCGCGTTCGCGGGAGTCACCGCGGCTACTACCGTTGCATCGTGCGCTGTTGCTGCCGAAGGGACCGTCACCACAACCAATCATCTCCCTGGCGTGCGAAAGCGGAGGTCAAGCTGTGCC
>JBBQBU010000459.1:0-5037 GCA_038318015.1 Chloroflexota bacterium
TGGGGGATCATCTGCAACTGCGGCCAGCGCACCACGGCCGCGAGCGCCACCAACCCGACGAACACCCCGACTGACGCCAGCGTGTGTCCCGACACCGCAAAGATCCGTGGCCCCAGATGCAACACTGGGGTTGACCTGACCGTGCGGCCAAGCACTCCAGGCACAGTGCCGGCCGCTCGGTCAGGCACGGTCGGTGCCCGAGGACGCGCCATCCGCCACCGAGCCGGTCGGCTGGCTGGTGCGGCCCACACCAAGCGCCCCGTGCCAGAAGGCTGCCAGCGTCGCCATCGGCACGAACACGGCGGGCACAACCAGCCGGGCATCGTACTGCAGCAGATACGTGAGCGGTGCCAGCAGGGCAAAGCCGACCGCGAGGGCGCGCAGCCGCCAGTCGGGAGCCAGCAGCGCCACCGGCAGCAGCCAGAGGAGATACCACGGGTTGAACCACTGCGAGCCGAGCAGCAAGTACGCAAACAGCACCGCCCCGAGACCGCCAGCCAGCCCGAGTCGGCGCTGCCAGACCGCCCACAGCGCCGCCAGCGCCAGCAACATGAAGCCGCCGCTGGCCAGTGACCGCGCCACCAGCATCGCGCGGTCCAGCGGCCAGCCGGCGGCCTCCAGGGCGATCACGACCAACTCACCGGGCGACGCCGAGAAGATGCTGCCGCGCTCCATCCCCTGAAATGTGTCGATGCCGGCGTAGAACGGCGCGTAGGCCAGCACCACCAGTCCGAACGCGACGCCTGCGCCGATGATGAGGTCGCGGAAGGGCCGGGGGCCAGCCCGCCACGCCGCCACGAGCAGGACCGGCCCGGCGACCGCCGCCAGCGGCTTCACCAGGAAGCCGACGGCCACCAGCACCACCGCCAGCCGCCAGCGGTTAGCACGGGCCGCCCAGAGCGCCAGCAGCACCGGCAGCGCGGCTACCACGTCGTTGTGCCCGTTCTGAATCGATTCGAGGACGACCAGCGGGCACCAGGCGTAGGCCAGCGTCGCGACCACGGCGCGCTGCGGACAGGCGGTCCGCAGCAGCCGGTACAGCACGCCGACCGTCCCAAGGTACGCCAGCGCTGGCCAGAGCTTCATGGCGAGGACGGCGTCCACGCATCGCTCGCCGCCGGCCTGCGCGCTGATCGCCTCCAGCACTCGCCAGATCGGGCCGTGCGCGTTGACCACGGCCTTCCAGTAGATCAGATCATAGAAACGGTCGTCCGGGTAGTCGGCGGGCACCCTAATAAATGGGTTCTCGCTGTAGACGACCATGATGCGACCGTCAAAGATGTACTTGAAGATGTCGCTGGAGAGCAGCGGGTAGCCCGGCAGCAGCACCGCCACCAGCCCGAGCGGCACCAGCACCAGCAGCAGGCCCAGCGTCAGCCGGCCGCCCGCGCGCGGCACCAGCAAGAGCGCCGCCAGATACAGCCCGGTCAGCGCCACCAGCGACGCCAGGAACACCGGCCCGGTCACGGCGGTGTAGCGCGGCGTCTCGAACAGGCCGAGCACCCAGGTCGGCCGGCGGCGGGTGCAGAGCTCGGCCAGCGGAAACGGCCCGCTGAACACGAACCAGAGCAGGCTACACAGGACAGCCCCGACCACACCGGTCGCACTGAGGCGCAGCGGCAGGGGGAGCATCAGTGCGGCCCGACGACGACGCCGTGCGCCCGGTCACAACCAGGCGCGCCATAGGCAAAGCCAGCGCCGACCGCCCCACCGCACTGTGGGAACGTGGCGACGCACACCGATGGGCGCAGGGACCAATGCTGAATCAAGGTGCTGACGCTCCGGGGACGCCGCGATGATACGGAATACGGTCCCGCCCTCGCGATAGTTGGCAGCGGCAGGCGATGACGGTCGGTCGGCCCTCGCCGTGTCCGTGCGACACCGTCCCGCGCCATCAGGAGAGCGCGCCGCAATCCTGGCCTGCACCGGCCCCTGCCGCCATAATCGGCGGCGACCCCCGGCGCTTGGCCAGGGGCAGGTGCCTCATCGCAACACACACTGCATAGGAGGGCTCACGCATGGCGCGACCACCCGTCAATCCGAACAGTATCGACTGGTCCGGCGAGAATCCCGGCATCACCCTCAAGGCCAGCGTCGACGGCGAGACGACCTGCCTCGTCTCGTTCTTCCGCGTCGTCGTCTCGCCGCACGGCTTTGGGCACGCGGCATTCGTGCTCACGGATCCGTACCTGAAGGGCGGCAGCGGGGCCGTCAACGCCTGCTTCACCGACAACGAGCCGCTGGCCCGCTACCTGCTCTCGGACTTTGTGCAGTACTTTGGTGCCTGGAAGGGCATCCCGGCCATCGAGTCGCTGACGTACACGGCGGCCACCTCGTTCACCCACACCGGCGACCAGACGAGCGACTGGGTGGAGCATATCGCCGGCGATGGCGTAGACGTGACGCTGGCGTGGAAGAACCTCCAGACGCCGTTCTTTGTGGAGTACCTCAAGGACCAGTCGGCCACCGGCAAGCACGAGATGTTCTCGCTGTTCGTGCCGGCGCGCGACGCCGAGGTGCTCGTCAACGGCGTCAAGGGAACCGGCGTCGTCGGCCCGCGCGATGTCTTCGGGACACAGAGCAGCATGGCCTTCCTGGCGTTCTCAGAGACCTGGCTGAACGCCTGAGCCGTGGCCCGGCACGGAGACGCGCCGGAGTGACCGTGCGCCGCTCGGTGCGAGCGGCTGAACCATCTGGGAGGATGTTGCATGACGACGGGCGACAAGAAAGTCGCGTTCCTGGGACTCGGGGCGATGGGCCTGCCGATGGCGGCCAATCTCGCCGAAGCCGGCTACCTTGTGGCCGGCTACGACGTGATGCCGGCCCAGTCGGCGGCGCTGGCCGAGCGTGGGGGACGGGCCGCCACCACGCCGGCCGCGGCGGCCCAGGGTGCCGAGGCCGTCGTCGCCATCCCCTTCGACGCCGCCCAGACGCGCGACTGCCTGCTGGGAGGCGGGGGCGCTTTCGAGACGCTGCTGCCGGGCAGCCTCGTTATCTTGATGTCCACCATCGGGCCACACGCCATGCGTGCGCTGGCGGCTGAAATCCGCCAGCGCGGATACCGTATCGTGGACGCTCCGGTCACTGGCGGGACCGCGCGGGCCATCGACGGCACGCTGACGGTCATCGGGGCCGGCGCACCGGCCGACCTGGATGCCGCCGACCCGATCCTGACGCCGATGAGCGGCCAGCGCTTCCGCGTCGGCACAGAGCCGGGCCAGGGGCAAATGGTCAAGATGGTGAACCAGTTGCTGGTGGGCACGCACCTCGCAGCGGCGGCCGAGGCGATGGCGCTGGCCCGTGCGGCCGGCGCCGACCTGCAACAGGTCTACGACTTGCTCATCACCGGGCAGGCCCGTAGCGAGATGCTGGTGAGCCGCGCCGGCGCGTTTCTGAGCGCGGACAGGAATACCGGAGCCTCCCTGCGCATCTTTACGACGAAGGACATGCCGCTGGTGCTTGAAGCCGGCCGCGAGTTCCGGGTACCGATGATGACGGCATCGGCGGCGTTCCAGACGATGCAGCTTGGGTCGGCGTTCGGCATCGACGACCTGAGCGATGCCGAGCTGATCCGCCTGCTCGTTGATCCGGCCGCCGTCGTGGCCGAACTGACTGCCAACCGTCCCGCAACGCCCGACGGGCCGGCTGAACCTGCCTGAACGCCGGCGGCTGACGCTGCTGGCTGCACGTCGGTAGCGTCAGGAGTTCGGTGGGGCAATGTATCCGTTCTTCCACCTGTGAGCGGGTCCAAAATGGTTTTCAGCGACAGAGGAGCAAGCTATACTGGCCCTGGCGCGTCACAAGCGCGCCACGTTGTCACCCATGTTTTTCGTGCTGGGTGCGCGCAGGTATCGGCGGCCCGACGCCTGTCGCCCCGCAGTTGATCGCCGGAAGAGCAGCATGCAGGATCGCGGGATACGTCAGCCGAAAGGTGCGGTCCATTGCCGGATCTGCACGATTCTGATCGGCCAGGGCTACGAAGAGCGTCTGCCGATTCGTCTCACGAACGGGCGCGGCTTTATCTGCTGGCAATGCTACGCGTCGGTGCGCCGACAAACTGCGCGCCGCGCCGCTGAACAGCGCGCCCCAAACGCCACGATACGCTAACGTCACGCCGTCTACGCGTCACCCCACGCACATGACCGCCGTTCTATACTGGTGCTGTGTGCGCAGTCTGGCACCGGTCGGGCGCGGACGGGGGCACGAGTTTGGAGGTGGCAAAGATGATAGTACGCGTATGGTCCTTGCGGCTGACGGTGGCGGCTGCCGTACTGCTGGGTGTCGTCGCGTTCGCGCCGATAAGCGCGTTCGCTTCCGGCGGGACGACCGTCTCGGGCACGGTGTACTCAAAGAACGAGGGCAAGGAAACCATCGTCATTATCACGGATGCGTTTGGTGTCAAGAATCAGCCGATCACCATCGACATGTCGTACTTCAGCCGCTTGTTCGAGGCGGTCGGCGTCGGCCAGTCGATCTCGCTGGAGATTTTGACGCGCGAAGACGACTCGTACCTGATGATCGGGCTGGTGTCCGAAGGCAGCTACGTCGGGCAGCAAGACCTGGGCGTCCGCGAGGAGTACCAGACGCGCAGCTCGTCCATCAAGGCGCACGTCGGCAACGTGCCAGAGGACGACGAGTCCCTGTCACAGCAGCACCGCGACAACAACTTGCGCCGTCACGAAGACGATGTAAACAACGGTAGCGAGCAGCAGCAAGACCCGACCTAGTCCTGGTCGTCGGAGCAATCCGTTCCGGCGCGTCACGATGACCGTGACCGGTTGGGGCCGCGCCATCCTGGCGCGGCCCTTCTGGTATGAACCGCCTTCGCAGGCCCACCGCGTCGTGCCGGTGAGCCTGATTTGCCCCCTGGCCGTGCACGCACGTAGCATCTTTGCAGGCCGCGCAGGAACGGACGTTGGCAGCGTGTCGGCCCAGGGAGATGCCTGAACCATGGCCGATGCGGCCAACCATTCCGCTGATCGCGCCGAGCGTTGGCTCCGCCTGAAACATGATGCCGCGACCCAGCTTGAACCGCTG
>JBBQBU010000460.1:0-5012 GCA_038318015.1 Chloroflexota bacterium
GTGCCCATCAGCAGCGCGGCCCGCTCAACGCCGCTCATCTGCTCTAACTGGGCGGCGACGCGCATCAGCTCAACAGAATCGCGGTAGGTATCGCGCCTGACCAGGGATTGGTGGGTGCTGCTCATTGGTGGCCCGCCCTCGTTACTGTGCGCCTAGCGTACAGCGTCGGGCGGGCCGTGTCTCTGTCAGATCCTGCTACGAAAGGCTGATGATGGATGTAAGAACGTCACATGCTCGGCTGATCTGGTCGCTGTGTGCTTCGCTGGGAGTCTCTACGCGGTCAGTAAAGCCCAAGCAGCGGCGCGATGCGAGCCAGGACGGCTTCAAGGACGGCAGGCGGAACGGCAGTGATCGGTTCCGCTCGCCGGGCTACCCAATCGAGACTGCGAAGGTGGTCCGCCAGAATCACGCCCGAGATCGGCAGACCGGCCGGTAGCGCCACCTCGAACGGATACTCTTTTGCCTGGCTGGTGATGGGGCACACGAGCGCCAGGCGCGTGCGGCTGTTGTAGCTGGCCGGCGAAAGGACGAGCGCCGGGCGGCGTCCCGCCTGCTCGCGCCCGGCCTGCGGGTCGAACGACAGCCAGACCAGATCGCCCCGATCGGGCGCAGACGGCAAGTCTGTTGAGGCGGGCGGTCGGGGCGGCGGCACGCTCACCAGGACTCTTGCCCTACGGGTGTGCCCCAGTCGATTTCGGCATGCTGGTTGTCGTCGGTGATGCCGGCCAACAACGCTGCGAGGTCACAAGAATGGCGCACCGGCGCGATGTGGAGTTGCCCGTCTTGCACTGATAGTTCTACTGGCGTGCCGTCTGCGACGTGAATCTCCTGGGCGAACGACGCCGGGATCCGGATCGCCAGACTGTTGCCCCAGCGACTGATGCGCGTTTGCACGGCTGGCCCTCACAGCACCGACATGATCTACATTGAGTCTACAGTATGTCGGTGCTGTGACGCTGAGCCGTCGCAGTGGTCAGCGGCGCAACAGGTCCGGCGGGTCAGTAATGGGGGTTGGCCGGGCGAGCATCGCCAGGCTTGGCGACTGTTCCCGTAGTGCCTCGTACATTTCCCAGGCGATGCGCCGATACGAGAAGTGGCCGCCTTCGCCGGTCCGCAACTCGCTGATGTAGACGGCCTGCGCCGCGTCCATCTTGAAGAGTGCGCGGACGCGCGCAGCCAGCGGCAGCAAGTACGCGCCGGCAGCCGGCTCGGCAGCGTTCACCGCGCGCGCTGCCGAGAGCCCGACCTCGACGGCCACATCATAGGCGTCACCCAAGCCGCCCGCCAGCGCCGCCGCGCCGATCTCCGAGCCGAACGCGCGCGGGAAGACCTCAGATGCCGGCTCCGCGCCGTGGGCCGGCGTCGGATCTTGCACGATCTGGACGCAGCGACGGTGCCGATGCAGGTCGCGGAACGAGCCGACATCCATCAGCAGGTCGTAGGCGAAGCCGTACCCCGACTGGAACTCGCGGGGCAGGTCGTCGTGCGGGCCGCGATGCTCGACCGCCGCCGCCAGGACGGCTTGCTTCTCGTCGGCAGACAGTGCCCGCACCCGCCCCTGAATCTGGCGGTAGCTGTGGCCGTCCTGGTCGTAGCGGAACAGCAGCGTCGTGACGGCCTCGTCCTCAGGTGTGCTCGGCGCACCAAGCTCGACAGCGCGGCTACGATTCGGCGCTCCGATGGGTGCCAGCAGGCGGGCGGCGAAGGATTCCAGCGCGGCCCGGGTCCGTTGCTGGTACTCGCTCGGGGCGGTGTACTTGACGAGCGTCGGTGCCGCCCTGATCTCATCAGGGGCGGGCGGGGCCTCCACGGAGGCGCCATTCATGCCGCTGGTGTTGGCGAGGCTGGCGAGCGTGGCAGCGCGGGCGGCGAGCGGCTGCTCAGCCGGGCGCAGGGCGGCGTCCTTGAGGCCGGCCCCGATCTCGCGTACTTCCGGCAGCGGGTCAGAGAGCAGCCGGGAAATCTGTCGCTCCAGCACGCGGGCGCTGACGACCTGTCCCAGACTGGTGATCGTTGCCAGCGGCAGCAATCCGCGCGACACATCAAACGCCCGCGCGCGCAGGGTCCGCTCGAACGCCTTCGGGTCCAGGTCGTCGGGCCGGTGTACCCGCTCGACTAGCAGGGCCAGCAGCCGAGTCGTCAGGTCGTCGTAGGCCGCGAAGAGGGCGTCGCCGGCCTGCCGGTAGCGCGCGCGGGCCTCGCCCTGGAGCGCGGGCGGCGTGTAGTAGCCAGTCTTCTTGAACGGCTGGTACCGCGTTGACCGCTCCTGGCCGTCCCACAACTGTTCGTCCACGACGCGGATGGCGGCGAGGATCGAGACTTCCTCGACGCCCATGACGAGGTGGGCAAGGTCGGCGATGGAGCGGTGGCCGTACTGGAAGTAGAAGGTATTGAGAAACTGTTCGGTGCGCTGCACGGACAGTTCGGCGATGCTCTCGGCCATCGACTGCGACGAGCGGCTGTACTTCGCCATGGCGTACGCTTGGACCTCTGGCGGCACGCCGACCACCGCGTAGACCTTCACCCCGACCTCCCTGCCGCATCCCCCACGCAAACGTGCATGGGCAACGTTGATCGTACGACCGGTGCGGTCGTTGAGTCCGTAGATTCTCGCTACAGGCCCGGCACAGCACGACCCGTGTCCGTTGAGGGAAGGTGACGACAACTAAACGTACGTCGTTTACAATCGAAGCATGAGCTACGAGTTGTGGGACACGGAGACGCGCAACATCATCGACCACTTCGAGTCGGAAGCCGATGCGCTTCTGGCTGCGCGCGAACTTGTGGCGCTCAACCCGTCGGCGTATCCGGGCGCGCTGGCCCTCATCTTCGAGGACGGAGCAGGCGAGTCTATATTGCTCGCACGGGGTGCTGGGCTGGCAACGCGGGCGCGCCTCATCAGGTAGGCCGCTGCGCCCGCATCAGCGTGACTGACACAACGCACGCCAGCAGCATCGCAGGGTCGCCCCAGAGGGTCCAGTGCCCGCAACTGTTCGTCGTGCGGCGCGTCCGGATTTCCGAATCCGGCGGGATGTGCAGTTCAGCGATGTAGTCGCCCAACCAGGGAAACGCACCCGCCTTGCGCCGCGCCTGCGCCCAGGACTCGTAAGCTGAGATGCCACTCCGCAGCTCCTGCTGCTCCGTTGTCAGGGGCTGGCGTGGCGTTCGGCCCTTCTGCTGGTTCGAGCAGAAGTCATCGATGGTGGGCGGATCGGTGGCGACCATATGGAAGAAGACCCGCCGCACCCTGGAGTCTTTTTCTTCATCGCCGGTCGCGCTAGTGCTCATGCCCAAAATTCTAGGCACTGTTCACGATATCGACCGTAGATTGTCGCTACAGGCCCGGCACAGGTCACATTGCTCGCACAAATAGTGAGCGAATGCGATAGATCAGCCTCTTGGAATGGGATTGGGCAGGGAGTTCTGAGGCCACAGGCGCCAAATTCCGGGAAACGGCCATGAAGGTGGCTGATGTGCCTAAGAAACGTAGGAAATAGCCAGTCAGTGAGCCTACCTGGCCTAATGATCGCCGTGTCCGTCACTAGGCGACAGGTTGACGGGTCTGCTACACTCTCGCGAGTGCGCGTGCTTGGGAGCGGGACACCGTGACAAACGTCATCATCGCCGGAGCCCTCGGCCGGATGGGCCGCGAGATGTCTGCTGGTCTGGCGAAGGAAGCCGACATCGACGTGGTGGGCGGCGTCGATCCGCGCGCCAGCGAAGAGTATGTCGAACTTGCTGGTGGCGGCGGTCGCATCCCCGTCGGTGTGGACCTTGAAGCCATGATTCAGCGGGTGCATCCCCGCGTCATGGTGGACTTCACACACCCGGATGCCGCCATGGGCAACATCCGTGTCGCGCTGAAGAACAAGGTTTCGCCGGTCGTCGGGACCAGCGGCATCAAGCAGGAGTACCTCGCGGAGATCGAGCAACTGGCGAACGAGGCCGGCGTAGCAGCGGTGATCGTCCCGAACTTCGCGATCGGGGCGAATCTCATGCTGCATTTCGCGCGCATCGCCTCCAAGTTCCTGTCGGCTGCCGAGATCATCGAGTTGCACCACGACGGCAAGGTGGACGCCCCTTCAGGGACGGCCGTGGCGACGGCGCGGGAGATGATTGCGGCCCACGGCGGCGACTTCGACGACCCGCCGACGACAACCGTACTGCTCGAAGGTGCGCGCGGCGGCGTCGAGGGCGGCATTCACGTCCATAGCGTGCGCCTGCCAGGTCTGGTTGCTCACCAGGAAGTCATCTTTGGCGGCCCTGGGCAGATTCTGACGCTCAGGCACGACTCGATCTCGCGCGAGTCGTTCCTGCCGGGCGTCATTCTGGCCGTCAAGGAAGTATCTAAGCGCAGCGGTCTCGTGTACGGGCTCGACCGCCTGATGGGTCTGGCCTAGCCGACAACGGACATCGGACCGTGGACATCAGGCGCGTGTCTGATGTCCACACGCAGTCACGTGGCTCTGTCTGGAACGGGCACGTGCAAGGAGGAACGGTCTGATGTCAGGTTTGAAGATCGGAGTCATCGGCGCGACAGGTATGGTCGGTCGACAGTACCTCGAAATTCTCGAACAGTCGCCCCTGGAGATCGCGCAGCTACGGCTGTATGCTTCGGCGCGCTCGGTCGGCTCGCGGATGACATTCGCAGGCGAGTCATTGCCTGTCGAAGAGTTCACCGTCGAGGCCTGTCGTGGCCTTGACATCGCGCTCTTCACCGTCTCGACGGAACTGGCGCGCGAGTTTGCGCCGCAGGTTGCCGCCAACGGCACGCTCGTCATCGACGACAGCTCCGCGTTCCGCATGGACCCCGACGTGCCGCTGGTCGTGCCCGAAGTGAACCCGGAGGCTGCCCGCATGCACAAGGGCATCATCGCCGGGCCGAACTGCTCCACCGCGCAGATGGTCGTGGTGTTGCAGCCGCTCCAGAAGGCGGCTGGCATCAAGCGCGTCGTCGTCGATACCTATCAGGCGGCTTCCGGTGCGGGCAAGGGCGCGATGGATGAGCTGAT
>JBBQBU010000461.1:0-5003 GCA_038318015.1 Chloroflexota bacterium
TGTCGGCCTGGCGGTTCGGGTAGCGCTCCAGCACCGTCACGCCCGAGCGGGTCAGGTGGCGTAGCTCAGCATCGTGTGGGTCGAGGTGGAGCGCGCCGTCGCGGCCATCGATCAGGAAGTCCCCCTGCGTTAGCTTAGCCGGTCGCTCGATCGGCGTCGTCCAGGACGCGTCGATCAACGAGGTGGCGCCGCTGGCGTGCCCGAGCACGAGCGTCAGCTTGTCCTCACCGACCAGGGCCGGATTGATCCGGGCCATCCTCGCGTAGACGCTCTCGACGTCTCCCAGCAGGTAGCGGATGCCGTCAATGTGGTGGATGTAGGTGTCGTAGACCATCAGCTTCGGCAGGTCGGCAAGGTACGGCTGCAGGTCGTCGATGGGGCGGGTGCGCCGAATCTGCCGGGGCGGCGCGAGCAGCCGAAGCGCGTAGACCTCGCCAATCAGCCCCTGGTCAAGGTACCGCTTCATGTCGCGATTGACGACGTGGTGCCGCCACATCTCCATGACCATGAAGCGCACCCTGGCCTGGGCGGTGAACGCGACCATCGCGCGGGCCTCGGCCATGCTGGGGGCCAGCGGCTTCTGGCAGAGGACGTGCAGCCCCCGGCTGGCGACCTGTTGGACGAGGCTGGTGTGCGTCACATCATGGGTGGCGATG
Organism: Chloroflexota bacterium; assembly: GCA_038318015.1. Taxonomy (GTDB): domain Bacteria; phylum Chloroflexota; class UBA6077; order UBA6077; family JACCZL01; genus JADZEM01. Next base: position 657 of record JBBQBU010000461.1, read on the forward strand.
TCCACGCAGTCGAGTTGTTCGGCGTCGAGCAGTTGCTCGACGCTGTCGTACACCTTGCCGATGCCGTACTCGCTGGCGCGGGATTCGGCGCGGGCGCGTTCCTGGTCGCAGACCGCGACGAGTTCGGCGTCTGGCGAGGCTTGCCAGGCAGGGATATGCCGGTTCGAGATGTGGCCGCAGCCGATCAGGGCGGCCCTGAGTGGCGGTCTGCTGCTCAAGCGATCTCCCATGAGCGCCAGAATCAGCCACGAGTATGGATCATTCCCGCCCCCGAATCGACTACCCTCCGGCCGGCTTCAAACGCTCGGGATCACGCCAGGATCGCATGCACGGGCCGACGCGCCGAAAATGGTAGCGGCGGTCCGTACCCAAACCGCATGACGATATCTGGACGCCGCCCGGGTGCGCCCACCAACGAGGCGAGTTCTGGGCGCAGGCTGGCGACCTCAACAGGCTGATTGATGAAGGCGATCTTGAGGCCGAGCGCCGTAGCTTGCAACGCAAAGCGCTGGCAGGCCCGTCCCACCCGAACCCAATGATCGCGGTCCTCCTGCTGCGCGACAAAGACGGCTACCCCGGCGGACGAACGCAACTGCCGTGCGTACTTCTCGTTCTCCGAATCGCCGCGGAACACCATGTCGACCATGAGCGGCCCAAGCCAGGCCGGTGTGGTCGGATTGCCGCTTGAGGCGCTGAAGAGGCCGTCGCCCGTCTCGATCGCCTGACGAGGGCTGAAGCGCAGCCATGACTTGAGCTCTCGTACAAACCCTGTGTCGCCCAACTGGCTGCTGTTCCCAGCGACCACCAGATCGCGCACCTGTTCCAACTGTTGCCGGTCAGTCATCAGCACGAGGTCCACGCCGGGTACTGCCGCCGCAGCTGTTAGTTTCTGCAGATCGGCTGCGCTGACTGGCCGGCCATCATAGTCCGTTCGTGTGGACTGGCGTCGTGGGATGGCATCGAACAGGGCGATATTCTCGCTCGATTCCTGGCTACTCGATTCCCCACCAAAGGTGAACACGACGGATCCCTCGCCCGTCGGATCGAAGTTCACCTGACCTGGCCGCCCGCGCGCCCCCGCTGCTAGCGCCAGGTTCTCGGCGGCACAGCCGAGACTCACGAACAGGTGGTGGTCATCTGGGTCGACGACCGGGGTTCGTCGAGAAACGTCGGGCTGTACCTCGATCTGACCGTCGCTGATACGAAATCGCCAGGGCTGCGTATTGTGACCATTCGCCGCGAGCGTCGCGTACCGAATGAAGTCCGTCATCTCCGGGTGTTCCGAAAGAACCGCGCGTGTCGCCGCGGCCGAGGCGCTGTACTCCTCCATCGAACCCATCTGTCGCAGCCCGAGATAGGTTGTGCCTGCGCCAGCAAGCAGCACAGCGCCGCCGCCCACCAGAAGGTTCCGCCTGTTCATGTCGTCAACCGCCAATCATTCGCGACGCCACACGTGCTGATCTTGGGCCTGCTTCCTGCGGTCGGTGCTGCAAGTATCACACCACCGAGACCGGGGGGACTGGCAGCGCGGCCGCCCACCGGGGAACAATCGGCAGGGTAGCGCGGGGCGGGGCGCATCATTCGTTGACCCGTGAGACGATCACGGGCACCGGGTGGGCAAGGGGCTGAGGACGTGGCGCTGAAGACCGGGAAATTCGATCCGTCAACGCTGCGGCGGCTGGTGCTCGGCCATCTGGGCACGCGCCGCGACGACGTGGTGATCCATGCGCGCCTGGGGGAGGACGCCGCCGCCGTGGCGTTCGGCGACGAAGTCTGTGTGCTCTCTGCCGACCCGATCACGGGCGCGGGTGCCAACGCCGGCTGGTACGCCGTTCACGTCGCCTGCAACGACATCGCGGCGATGGGCGCGCAGCCGGTCGGCGTCCTGGCAACCCTGATCTTCCCGACCAGCGCCGAAGAGGACGACGTTGCCCGCATCGTGCTGGACATCCACCGGGCGGCCGTCGAACTTGGCATTGAGGTGCTGGGCGGCCACACCGAGGTCGCACCCGGCGTCAACGCCCCGATTGTCTCGATGACGGCGGTCGGGCGCGCCCCCCGCGACCGCGTGATTAGCTCCGGCGGCGCGCGTCCCGGCGACACCCTGATCCTGACGAAAGCCGCCGCCCTTGAAGGCACCGCCATCCTGGCAACCGACCTTGCCGCACACCTGAAGGGCCGCGTCTCGCCCGAGTTGCTGTTGCGGGCGCAAGGGCTGACGGCCCGCATCAGCGCGGTCAAGGACGGCGTGCAGGCGGCCCAACTCGGCGCAACGGCCCTGCACGACCCGACCGAGGGCGGCATCCTGGGTGCCCTCTGGGAGTTGTCAGAGGCGTCTGGCTACGGCTTCGAGGTGGACGCCTCGGCCGTCCCGATCCTGGAGGAGACGCGCCAGATTTGCGCCGTCTTCGGGGCCGACCCGCTAAAACTCATCTCTAGCGGTGCCATGCTGATCGCCTGCCCGGACCTCTCACGGATGCTGGCCGGGCTGGCCGAGCACCGCATCCCCGCGACGCCCATCGGACGGGTCACGGCATCGGAGCGCGTCGTGCTGCTGAACGGCCGGCGTATCCCCTCGGAGGCGGTCGTCCGCGACGAGTTGTGGCGCATCCTGGAGCAATTCTCATCGTAGGATGTCGCCTGCACCGAGCATCAGGCCGGGCAGCGTGACGATGTACACCGTCCTGGTGGACGATAACGCCCACCATCAGGACGAGGCCGAGCGGTACGAGCACGGCACGTTCGCCTCGTACGACGAGGCCGTGGCGGCCTGCCAGCAGATCGTGGATGCGTACCTGGCGCGGCAGTACCTGCGCGGGATGGCGGCAGACGACGTGTTCCGTCTCTATACGACCTTCGGCGAAGACCCGTTCATCCGCCCTGAATACGGCGGGCACCGGTTCTCAGCCTGGGAGTACGCCCGCCTGCGCTGCGAACTCCTCTGCGCCCGCTGATCCCGAAGCGCGGCAATGGTGCTTCGTTTCACGGGCTGTGCATGTGCCATTCAATGCGGCTAACTCAGGCCGATGGCTCGTACGCTACTTCTTTGTACGTTGCTGAGGCTCGCGGTACTCATCAAAGAAAGCGTCGTCAACCTCGTAGACCGTTCTCGGCCTGACGCCCAACTCCAGACGCTCGAACAGCCGAACCAGCATCTCGCCATCGACCAACTCAATAGGAGGTGCCCCATCCCGGCGCGCTTCCTTGGTTGCATCTGTCGTAAAGGTTCCAGTGGTGATGATAATTCCTTTGTCAGCACGCCCCTGCATCGCACCACGGAAATCACGAATCTGCGGAGAAGTGACAGCCCCTGCATAGCGCTTGCACTGAAAGAGTACCGTGAAGCTCACAAAGGCATTGATCTGAAGGATTCCGTTTCCGTCAATGCCTTCGTCTCCGGATCTACCCGTCACGTTGACCCGCTCGAATCCGGACTCGCGAAGCAAGCGTTGTGCGATACGCTCGAATCCGGCGGGAGAGAGGGATCGCAGTACGTCAAGAAGGGTTGAGGTTCCAGGAGGATTCGCAGACGCATCTGCCGGCGGAAAATCCTCGAAGTCATCGCCAGTATCGGCAGGAATACCTGCCGAGGTCGGGACCGATGCACGCACTTCCTTGACGAGCCGGATGACTTCTCCTTTGGATAGAGTCGTCGTGCGACCTCGCTCCGTCAGTGCCCAAACACCCCGCCGCGATGAATCAATCCAGTCCGACTTTGCCAGATAGTAGCGCGCCCAACCGACTTGATTTCGGACACGGGAACCGCCACGCTTCAGCGTCTGCTTTTGTACGTCCTCTGAAATCATTTGGCGCTCAAGCACAAGGTCAGTGACTTCTTTCGACTGGCCTGAACCACCAAGTTCTTTCAGCACCTCAACCACCGGGATACAGAAGCGCATGAACTGTGCGCCGCGAGTGCTCGTCATCCTCGCCTCACGTCTTTGGTAAGATGTGGCACCGATGACAACTGACCACCGTGGAGGGAACCACTATGACGCATATGACCCCTTCGTAGCGTCGCCACGTTTTGGTTCCGCGAATATAGCATCAGGTCGCTGAATGACGGTGCATGGAATCGCTCAGTAACCGCCAATCACGAACCATAGTGGATCAAAGCCGCCTGGTTTCTCCGGATGCGTGGTCACGAAGCGCTTGTTCCGCGAGGGTGTCGAGGCGGCCAGCGGCCACATCCCGTTCAAGCTGAGCATCCCAGGCTGCCCAGTCGAAGTCAAGGAACCATGATCGGAACTGGGCCAACTCCTCGTGTGACAGTGCCTGCACCTGCCGTTCGAGACGCTCAACGGAACTCATAGATGCACCGCTCGTGTGAAGTGTACCGCTGCCGAC
>JBBQBU010000462.1:0-4978 GCA_038318015.1 Chloroflexota bacterium
CCAGGGTCCGGAACGCGGCAAGCCGAAACTGTTTCAGAGTCTCCCATGCTGCTGGGGTTTGCATAACATCAGCATAGAGCTCCGTCCAGTTCCTCGTCGACCCGCTTCCTCCTGGGCCTCATTTTGTCCAAACTAGAGTAAAAGCCGCCGACGTAAATCATGGCGTTGGTGACGGGCGAACCGGGGAACAGGCCGGCGTCGAAGACTATCCGCGCGTCCACCGCCGTCAGGGTGCCGTCGCGGCGCGCCCCGAGCGTCAAGTCGATGGCGCAGCGCGGGGCCGGCGTGGCGGCAAGAAACTCGTCCATGCGGGAGAACACGATCTTGATGGGCCGGCCGAACTTGACGGCCAGGACGCCCGCCAGTGGCTCCAGCAGCACGCCCTTGCCGCCGAAGCCGCCGCCGACCGTCATCGGTATCAGCCGAATCTGTCCGTCCTGCCAGCCCAGCACGCGAGCCGTCTCTTCGCGCGGCAGGAAGACGCCTTGCGTAGACGACCAGACGATCAGGCCGCCGCCCGGCTCTGGCGCAGCGACCGTGGCGTGCGGCTCGATGTACCCCTGATGGATGATCGGCGTGCGGTAGGATCGTCGGATCAGCACCTCGGCCTCGCGTAGCCCCTGCGCGATGTCGCCACGATCCATCCGCTCCACGGCGACGAGGTTGGGCGAGCGGGCGGGCTCATCGGCGCTCTGGCCGGCGTCGGTCGTGGCCTCAACGCCGTGGCCGGCCGCCTCTGCGCCGACGCCCGGCAGCCCTTCGGGCCAGACGGCGGGAGCGCCAGGGGCCAGCGCGGCGTCAGCGTCCAGCACGGCCGGCAACTCGTCGTACTCGACGTCCACCAGCATCACGGCGTCGTCGGCGGCAGCCTGAGACTCGGCCAGGACGGCGGCGACAGGCTGCCCGCAGAAGCGCACCGTGCCCTCGGCCAGCAGGCAGCGGGCGCGCGATGCCGGCGGCACCTTGACCAGCGCCGCCAGGTCGGCCGCCGTGACGACCGCGACGACGCCCGGGACTTTGAGCGCCGCCGCCGCGTTCACTGTGATGACACGGGCGTGCGCGTATGGGCTGAGGACCAGCCGCACGTGCAGCATCCCCGGCAGGGACAGGTCGGCTGCAAAAAGCGCCTCGCCCGTGAGTTTGGCCGGCGCGTCTGGCCGTTTCAGGCGCGCGCCAATGTACGAGTCGGGGGTCGTCGCGGCCATGATGCGTCACTCCCGCCGGTCGAGAATCAGGGTGCTGGTGAGGATACCGTAGTCGCTGGTCAGGCGGGCTGACGTGACCGAGCGAAACGGCGCGGTGTTCGACAGAACGTGAGGCTGGCGGGTACGATAGGGCGGCTGTTCGACTGGCCGTCTGCGTTCCGGCAGCCTGCGCTTCGAGTAGGCGGCCGCGCGGTGTGTGCACGGCTCGCCGGGTGGATTTGGAGGTGTGTCGGTAACGATGGCAGTTCGAGCAGTAGCGTGGCGATCAGGTGATCCGTCTTCTGGCCGTCATCATTGGCCGTACCCGGCCTTGATCGTGCCGGTCCTGGCGCTGCTCGTCGCGACGTTGCCGTCCTGGCTAGGCCTGGAGGTCGTGCTGCCGCGCCCGCTGGCTCGTGAGTTCCACCTATTCGTGGTGTCGGAACTGCCGCGCCCCGCCGCCCCGGTGCCCGTAGCGGATCTGTCGCCTGAGCCGTTGATGCCGCTGCCATTCTTCGAGGAGCCGATGGCCTCGCCACCACCGCCGCTGTCGCCCGCCCGCCCGCGGCCTCGGCCCATGGTGGCTGTCGTTGGGGTTGGCCTCCAGGGCCTGACCCTGCGGAGTGAGCCGGCCGGCGGGGATACGATCCGGATGGTCGGCGAGGGCACGGATCTGCGCGACCTGGGCGAGGAGCGGGAGGCTGGCGGCCGCACCTGGAAGAAGGTGGCCCACAAGGATGGCGACGAGGGCTGGGTGGCCACCCAGTTCGTGCAGCCGTGGGACGGGTTGGATCGGGGCGCACGGACGATTGCGATGCTGGCGCGGTCGGCAGGCGTCGATCCAGAATCTGCACGTGATCGGTCGTGGCTGGCCCTGCCGCCCGAGCAGCGCTCGATTACGCCTGACCAGCTCAAGGATGGACAGGCGCTCTCCTCCTGGGAGTCATACTCCGCGTGCGGCCCCGCCGCGACGGTGGCGTTTGCGCGGGCCATCGGCCACGAGTTGACGCTTGATCAGGCGGTAACGGCGGCGCGCGTTGTCGGCTGGAATCCGGCGCTGGGGATGCCCGGCCCGCGCGCGGAGCTTGCGCTGCTGGCGTCTCTGGGCGTGCCTGCGCACCAACGCGGCGCATCTGAGGACACCATCGACTGGGACCGGGTCATCGGCGATGTGCAGGCCGGCATCCCCGTCATGGTCGTGACGCCGCGCCACTACTTCGTGGCAGAGGGGTACGACGAGGCCACCGGCAAACTGGACTTCGGGAACTCGGCGACGGTGCTGGCGGCAGCCCGTAAGAACCGCTGGTTCGCCCCGCACGAGATCGCGTGGCTTGGGTTCGGCTCGCCGTTCACGACGATCCACCTGGGCGACGAGCCTGAGCCGATCGAGTACATCCAGGCCGCAGCGACGACCGAGCACTAGCGGCCGCGACACTGTGTCGTTGACTGCGGTCTGGAACCTTGCGCGGCGGGAACGACCGACCGTCAGAAGGCAGGGCGTCGTAGTACGGCTTGGGACGTTCGTGAACGGGTGCCCGCGCACGTGTGCGGCTCGCGCACGCGTTAAGGGCGAAGCCGAGGTTTGCGGCGGAAGGTACAAGAGGCCCGGGAGAACGATAGGCCGGGTAGAACCATGCTCCAGCAGCGGTTCTCAGACTGGGACCAGGTTTGTTGTCGGAAAGCGACGAGTGTGATACCCGGCGATGCGGTTTCGGATGGTCTTGACCCGTCGGGTCGGCTTGGTGATCCCGGTGCGGACGCGCGTCTGTACCTACTGGCGGAGCAAGAGGCGGCGCTCGAAGCGGCCCTAGCCAACCTCGACAGAACCTGGCCCGGAGACGGCACTGCGCCCCGACTCGGCGTTCTCCACCAGTACAGCCCGATCCCGTTGCGCCTCCCAGGCTACTATCAGCGCGGCCCAATGCCGATGATCCCGTCGACCATCTCCATTGTGACGCCGACACTGAACGCGGCCCGGTTTCTCGCCGCTAGTCTGGAGAGCGTCGCGACCCAAGCGTATCCTCGCCTCCAGTATGTCGTGCAAGACGGCGGCTCGACCGACGGCACGGTGCGGCTGGCCGAGCAACATCGTGGCCTGCTGACCGCGTGCCATTCCGAGCCTGACTCTGGGATGGTGCAGGCGATCAATCGAGGCTTCCGCCGGACTAACGGCGAGATCATGGCGTACCTCAATGGGGATGACCTGCTGCTACCCGGAGCCCTGCGGGTTGTCGCATCGTACTTCGCGCGGTACCCGGATGTGGACGTGGTGTACGGCCACCGCGTGGTGATAGACGACGCTGGCGCGGAAATTGGCCGGTGGGTGCTGCCACCCCATAATGCCGCGGTCCTCACCTGGGGCGACTACATCCCGCAGGAGACGCTCTTCTGGCGGCGACGCATCTGGGAGCGGATCGGTGGTGCCCTGGACGAGACCCTCCAGTTCGCGCTGGACTGGGACTTGCTCCTGCGGTTTCGCGCTGCAGGAGCCAGGTTCGTGCGACTGCCGCGCTTTCTGGGTGCGTTCCGCGTCCACGACGGTCAGAAGACCGCGCAGTTGCGCTCGGTGCAGGCGACGAGGGAGCGTCACGCGCTGCGAGTGCGCGAAACGAGTGGCCCGTTCACCGGGGAAGACGTGCGGCGCGGACTCGAACCGTATCTCCGCCGGCATACCGTCTACCAGTATCTCTACGAGCTCGGCGTCCTGCGCTATGGTTGACGCACCGTCCCAGGCGGCATGTCACGATGTGCGTACGCCCCCACGTCCTCGAATCGGCCCGCTCGTTCTTGTGTGCGTGTCGGACTCACGGCTGTTGCGAGCGACAGAGGGACGATATGGCGGCTCCGGTAATCAGGACGCCTCCGGAGATCATCGGGACGATGGTAGCTGAGCTATACCCTTTCGCCTCGGTCACTGACCGGCAACGTTGACGCACCATGGTGGAGAGACGACAGTACGTGGGGTTCATGAGGAGAGCCGTCCGGCCCGAGACTGAATTGGAAGTACGACGTACGCGCGGGTCGAGATACGCCGGCCAGTGCCCTGCAGGCGGCAGCCAACCATGAAAATTGGCCTCCTGAATCCCTGGAAGCAGGCCGCAGAGAACCAGCTTATTCCTGCGCTGGCACGCGCAGCCGCCGCGCTCGGACACACCGTCGTCGAATGCACCAACACCAGGGACGTGCTGGATCATCGGCCCGATTTCGTGTTGTCGATGTCGCGGACGCAGCCGAAACTGACCGACATCCCCACCTATGGTCTGATCTTCGATCCCCGCGACATCCTGCTCGAAGAGTCGATCTACCTGGCCGGTATGCTCTCGTTCGACGGTATGTTCACCATTTTCGATACGCTGCACGACTTTTTGACTGACCTGCTATTCGCAGCGGGGCGAGATGCGACTATCGGGTACTTCTACCCCACCGCGCCCATCATGTCCTGGGCTGTGCCGATTGACTTTCGTGCGGCGCGCCTGGCCTACTTCGGCATCAACTGGGACCGGCGGCGACACGGCCTCTTTGCGCTGTTGGACCAGGAGCCGTGGATGGAGATCTACGGGCCGGAGTGCGGCTGGCGGCACCTAGGTGGCTCATCCTATCAGGGGATGGTCCCGTTCGATGGCGTCTCGGTGCTAGAACGGTATCGCAAAGCCGGTGCCGGTCTGTGCCTGTTCTCTGACAGTCACGTCTCCGATAACATCGTCACCAGCCGGGTCTTCGAGATCTGCGCGGCTGAGGCCGTCGTCATCGCCCCCCGCATGCCATGGGTGGAGCAGCAGTTTGGCGACGCTGTC
>JBBQBU010000463.1:0-4963 GCA_038318015.1 Chloroflexota bacterium
AACATCACCGGCGGCCAGCACGAGCCGTGGGATGAGGCGCTGCGGCTCCAGGCTGGCTACATCGTGGCGGTGGACGTGAAGGACATCGACGTTGGCGGACCAGGCGGGCAGAAGCGCGTCCGGCCGCTGGGGGCGGGCGTCTTGCCGTGGCCTGAGATCCTGCCGGCGCTGTTCGCGACAGGATATGACGGCATGCTTTCTATTGAGTACGAGCGCAAGTGGCACCCGGAAGCGCTACCGGAGCCGGGTGTGGGGCTGCCTCGGGAGATCGCGTATCTGCGGGCCATCGGCCAGACGCTGCCGGCCGCGCGGTAGCATCTGGGCACGGCCTCGGCGTCGGTGGTGCACGCTGCCCCGACCGTCCTGGCGTCACGCTGTGACGCACGGACAGCTTCCTTGTCGCAGCGCGACGACTGGTCCCAGACATGGCGTTCACTTCATGGCCCGGCGTGCTCACCCTGCACGGTGCTGCGTGGCCCCTGCCGCGCGTCAGTCTACGTCGATGCCGGGCGGCAACTGGTCCCAGCCCATCTCGTCCACCTTGCTCTTGTCGGCAATCAGGATGACGCGGTCACCTGACACGTCGCGGACGGCGCTGCTGGGGATGTAGAGCGTCTTGCCGATGATCGGCAGGCCGCTGTGGACCTTCAGGAATACCTCGCCGCCCGTCTGTACGGTCGTGGTCTGCACTGGCGTATCGGTCGCCTGCGCGATCACAGCCGCCGGCTGCACGATCCCTTTGATCGTCCCGATCTTGTCGCCGTCCGCGTCTTCGACAGTCATGCCCTCGCGCAGATGCAACAATCCATCATCCGGCATCGTGGTGCTCCTTCGGGCACCGCCGGTCTGGTGCTGGCGGGTGCCCTGGCTGGAACAGGCGCAACTCGCGTGCCACGCTGGTGCCGGCAGCCCGTTGCCAGCGGGCGGGCACCCGGCGAGGGGCAACGAGAAGCAGGCCCGCCCAACCTGGACGGACCTGCCCGATAGCGCAGGCTGGCGACCGTGTGGCTCCGGCCGAGGCGGCTAGACGGTGGCGTGCGTCGGGAAGCCGGCCGCGAGGCAGGCGTCAAGGTACCGCTTCGACTCGTCGGGATTCATGCGCGGCAGCGGGGCCGTCAGGTGCGGCTCGATCAGCCCCAGGTGCGCCGCCAGTACCTTTGTGCCGTGCAGCGTGGCCCGTCCGCGAATCCGCAGGAAGGCGTCTACCTGCTTCTGGATGGCGAACGCTTCGGCGTTGGCCCCGCGCTGGACGGCCGCGTACAGATCGGACAGCAAGCGCGGGTGGACGTTCGCGAAGCCCGGCACCAGCCCGTCCGCGCCCAGCACCAGGCTGATGGCGGCCATCTGCTGGTTGCCCTGGAGGATCACGAAATCCTCGCGCGGGCGCTCCAGAATCATCCGCTGCACCTCGGCCCAGTCGCCGGAGCTGTCCTTGACGCCGGCGATGCGCGGGTCTTCGGCGATCTTGAACAGTGCCCCGGCCTTGACGGACACTTTCGTGTTCTGGGGAATGTTGTAGACCAGCACCGGCAAGTCCGTCGCGTCAGCGATGCGGCGGTAGTGGCCTACCAGTTCGTCGTCGTTGTACCCGCCGAAGTAGTACGGCGTCGTGGCGACGATGGCCTCAATGCCAGTCTTCTCCAGCAGCTTCACGTCGTCGATGATGCGGGCGGTGCTCGGCTGGAGCACGCCAGCAATCACTGGCACCCGGCCGCGCGCCGTCTCCACGGCGACTTCGCAGGCTTCCTGGCGCACGGCGTCGCGCAGGCACGGCCCCTCGCCATTGGTGCCCAGCACAAAGATGCCGTTGACCCCGCCGGAGATCTGGTGCTCGACCAGCCGGGCCATGCCGGCCCGGTCCAGGCTTTCGTCGGCGTTCAGCGCGGTGATAGTGGGAGGGACGACCCCGTGGAAGCGTCGTTGACTCATGTGGATCACCTCAGTCTGATGGTCAGGCACGACGCCGTGCGCTGTGCCTGAGAGCGACTGCCCACATGGTACGCCCGGACGGCACCGTTGCGCGCGTCCAGCGTGCGCGGGCCGCCCTCCGAAATGACGGCGGGACGGCTGCACCCCTCACCCCTCGCCCCCCTCTCCGGCAAGCGGGAGAGGGGGAGAAGCGACGGAGCACCGGGTTTTCATTGTCGGCGGTGCTCCGAAGGAGCATGAGTGCCTCTGAATACAGGCAGCAAACGGCCCCGCTCCGATGCCGAAGCGGGGCCGCCCGGGTTCATGGGTGCCTGGGTGCGGTGCGTGGGGGGGCTGGGGAAGTCGGGCTGCGCGGTTAGCGCATCTCCCAGACCATGTAGTAGCCCGGCTCGCTGATCGTCGCCGTGGTGGCGTTCGACCCAGGATCGTTGGCGCGCTTCTCAAGCGGACGCCAGGTGGCCGTCGCGAGGTCCAGCCGCCCGATGACGAACCGCGATTCGTCCAGGCCGGTCGCCTCAATGTCGTTGTAGCGGATAGCCAGGTTCATTTCGGAGGGCAACTGGGTGAGCGGCCCGCCACCGCAGGAACCGGCGCGGATCTCGTACGCCAGCAGACCAACAAGGTTGCCGGGCGGCAGCGGTGCAGACAAGAAGTCGATGATCTGCAAAATCTCGATCTTCACGGGCTGTGGCGTGTTCGGGAAGACGCGCACTGTGACCTTTTCATCGAACGAGGTAAAGACCGTTTCCTGGCCCGGGTTGGCGCAGGCGGGCTCGGGGGCACGCGTCGGGGGCGGCGGCGGCAACTCGAAGGAGAAGTCATCGAAGTTGTCGTTGTCATCGCTGCTGTTGTCGTTGTCGTCGCTGCTGTTGTCGCTGTTATCCCCGCCGTCGGTATTGTCCGAGTCGCTGTTGTCGGCGTTCCCACTGTTGTCGCCGCCGTTGTTGTCACCGCCGTCGCTATTGTCGCTATTGTCGCCCTGCTGGAGCGGTCCGGCCAGCGCCTCGGTACCCGTAAGCCAGGTGCTAGAACTACCGGACGGTGCCCCTGTCTGCCCGACGACCAGGGTGCTGCCGAACAGCATGAGCACCATCATGCTGATCTGCAATACGCGAAACGGCCCCATGGCTACAGCCTCCCAGGTCTGGCTCCGGCCGGCCCGGCCCACATGGGTGCCGGTCAACTGGCCCACAAGCGACATACTCGTGCGGCGCGGATGCCACAGTGCGCCCTATCAGCGTACCCTGCTCATCCGAACAGGTGAGCGTTCTACCATCACACCGGGGGCACGAAGCCCGTGGCCGCCGCCACACACGCCCCCCGCTTGCGTCAGGCCCGGTGGGGGCGCAGACGCAAGCGGGGGCGGCAAGCTCGTCGCTCACCACCCCCGCACGGCAAGCCGTCAGTGCTGCATGCAGCGCTGAGTGCGGCCCTAGCCTATGACCGCTGGTACAGGACGTAGTACCCCATCTCGGTGATGGTGGCGGACACGTAGTTTGCCGGCGGATCGTTCGCCTGCTTCATGGACGGCCCCCAGCGGTTCGCGCCGGTGTCGAGCCGCGCCAGGGCAAACGTGGCCTCATTCAGGCCGGCAGCATCGCCGTCGCTGTAGTGCACCCCAAGGTTCACTTCGGCAGGAAGCACGGGAACCCCAGTCAGCGCGGTGTCACACTTCTCCGCCACGATCTGGAAGACGATGCCACCGGCAATCGGGCCAGGCGCAACCGGCAGGGACGCCGGGTCAACGGGGATACGGATTGAGAGCTTGAGCGACTCCGTCGTGGTGCCGAAGACGCGGACGGTCACACGGCCGTCGCCGCTGGCGAACGTCATCTCCTGGCCCGGCGTGCTGCACGCGGGGGCGGACGGCGCTACTGGCACGGCGGGAGCAGCCGGTGCGACTGGTGCCGGCATCATCGATTCATTGTCGTTGTCGCTCGAACCGTTGTCGTCATCAACATTGTCATCGTCGGCGTCGTCGTTGTTGTCATCATCGTCGTCGCCGCTGTTGTCGCCGCCCTCGTCATTATCATCGTCGTCATCATCATCGCCGCTGTTGTCGTCGTCATCATCGCCGCTGCCATTGTCGTTTTGCGACGCGGGCGCGGCGAAGGCGCGGTTGCCATTGCTGGCTGTGCCCATATTGAGTGACGGGATGAGTAAGGGCGAGAACGCCACCGCGAAGATGGTGAGCGCGATCAGGAACGCGCGTAGTCGGGACATAGGGAGAACCTCCACTAGCTCAAGCCGCACGACCGCACGGCTAGCATCATCGACAGGGCAAGAACTGTGCCCGAGGCCTGATGGTTGCGCCACCGGTGCTGCGGTGCAGCGTGGCGACGCGCACTTCTGTGCCGGCCCTGCGCCCCGGATGCTCTGCACCAGCCCGACGTGCGCCAACACCAGCCTGGAGCACGCAAACGTGCGGCGGCGCTACCGTCATCGCTCCCCCATCTGCTCCACCCTACCCCATGCCCCACGCGGTGCCCGTTAACGTCCGAGGCGCTGCCCGTGCCGTTTCCGGCCTGGGCAGCGCCTCGGTTGCAACAAGGCGGAAGCGCGTCACTCGCGTGGCGCGCCGCCGACTGCTACGGGTTAGGGCTTGACGATCAGGGCGTAGGTGCCCGGCTGGTTGATGGTCGAGGAAACATACGGGTTGCCAGCGACCGGATCGGGGGTGGTATCAACGTTGGTCCAGGCGCTGCCGGTCCAACGCACGATCTGCAGCTTGGACTTATCCACAGCCGGGGTCGTGTTGTAGACGATGCCCAGGTTGACGAGGTTCGGCAGCGGAGCGAGGGCGGCGCCATCGCAGCTGCTCTGCGCGTCAAGCGAGAACACGGTGTTCTCAACCAGGGTACCACCGGTGACGGCCGGAACCGATGCCGGGTCCACACTCTTGAGGGTCAAGCGCGTGGTCTGGTTGAAGCTGGAGTGCGGCATCACGCTGACCGTGACATCGTACTTGCCGGTGCCGAGCTGAACAACGCCAACCTCACGGGTGTCGAAGCACTTCGTGGGGCGGTTGACCGAC
>JBBQBU010000464.1:0-4959 GCA_038318015.1 Chloroflexota bacterium
CGGCGGAAACGTCAACATGCGCGCCGAACCGTCCACCAGTGCCAGCGTCGTGACGCAGGTTGCTGAGGGCGCGACGCTGGACATTGTCGGCCCGAACCGCGACGCTGACGACCGCACCTGGCGCAACGTGCGCTCTGGCACCGACACCGGCTGGATCGCCTCCAACTTCCTGGAGATGGTCACGCCGCCGGCACCGTCCGCATCGCCGTCACCGGCACCGCGTGCCGCCGCAACCGCCGCCCCGGCCGCGACCGAAGCCGAAGAGGAGGAGCCGGCCGCCGAAGGCGAACTACCGCCGCTTGAGACGACCGGCCCTGGCGCGACGCCAGCGGCAACCGCCGCCGCCACCCCGGCCGCCAGCGACAACACGTTCCGTGGCAGCGGCAACGGCCTCGCCATCGAAGCGAGTATCCGCGACAAGAACCTGTCCGGCGGCAAGCAGTTGGTCAAGGTGCGGGTCACGCGGAACGGCGGCGGCGTCCAGGATGCCTTCGTGGATGTGACCGCCCGCCTCGACGCCAAGCGGTACCGCGCCATCAAGGCCGACCGCACCAACGGCGACGGCTGGACCGAAGTAGAGTGGGACATGGACGGACCGGCCGGCACCTACGAGGTGCAGGTGGACGTGCGGACCACGGAGACCGGCCCGATCACCTCGGTCAAGAGTTCGTTCCGCTGGAAATAGGCCGCGCACAGCGCGGCGTCAGGCCGCCCGCCTGACCACCGACCCGCACACGACGAAGCCCCCGGACCGATCTGGTCCGGGGGCTTCGTCGTGTGCGATTTACCTGCCACCCGCCGCGTCATGTTGAGCGCAGCGCATGGCGTGTCGCGCCGCTCGGTCAGGCGGTGGCACCGCCGGGTACCGCTTCGGTCGGCGGCGCGGATTCAGCCGCAGGCTCACGGGCCGGGGTTGCTGCCGAGGCAGGCGCAGAAGCCGAGTCGGCGGCAGCGTCCGAGGCCGGTTCCAGCGCGTGGGCAAGCACCTCTTCCGCCGTGTCCACGATGATGAACGTCATCTCCTCACGCAACTCCGGCGGCACGTCCTCCAGCAAGTCGCGCTCGTTCTGGCGCGGCAGCATCACCGTGTTGATGCCTGCCCGGTGCGCCGCAAGCACCTTCTCCTTGAGGCCGCCGATGGGCAACACTTTGCCCCGCAACGTCAACTCGCCGGTCATCGCCAGCCCAGAGCGAACCGGTCGCCCGGTCGCCAGCGAGGCCAGCGCCGTCAGCATGGTGATGCCCGCTGACGGGCCGTCCTTCGGGATGGCCCCGGCCGGGACGTGCAGGTGGACCGTCTTGCCGTCAAAAACGCGACCGTCCAGGTCCGCGCAGGGGAGCGGCCCGCCGGCGCTGCCGGCCGGTCCAGGTGCACCGTTCTTGCCGGCCCCATTGCTGCCTGGCCCGACCAGCGCCCCGCCGTACGCTCGGATGTACGACAGCGCCGCCTGTGCACTCTCGCGCATCACGTCGCCCAGCATGCCGGTCAGGATGAGGCGTTCGTCGTGGCTCGGCATACACGTCGCTTCGATGAAGAGCACGTCGCCGCCGCTCGGCGTCCAGGCCAGGCCCGTCGCGACGCCCGGCCGCTCCGTACGTTCGGCCACCTCGTCAATAAATCGCACCCGGCCCAGGTAGGTCGGCACGAGGTCGGCCGTCAGCGTGACCGGCTCGGTGCGCCCCTCTGCGATCTGGCGGGCCACCTTTCGGCACAGTGACGCAATCTCGCGGTCCAGGTTCCGGACGCCCGCCTCGCGCGTGTACCCCCGGATGACGACGCGCAACGCCTCGTCCTCAATGGTCAGTTCTTCGGCCAGCAGGCCGTGGGCCGCCAGTTGCTTCGCCACAAGGTACTTGCGGGCAATCTGGATCTTCTCAGCGTCGGTGTAGCCCGACAACTGGAGCACTTCCATGCGGTCGCGCAAGGGGGCCGGGATGGTGTCCAGGGTGTTGGCCGTCGTCAAGAACAAGACCTGTGACAGGTCGAAGGCGACGCCCAGGTAATTGTCAGCGAAACTATTGTTCTGCGCCGGGTCGAGCACTTCCAGTAGCGCTGACGACGGGTCGCCGCGCCAGTCGGCACCCACCTTGTCGATCTCGTCCAGCATGAAGACCGGGTCGCGCGCTTCGGCGCGGCGGATCGACTGGATGATGCGGCCCGGCAGCGCGCCGATGTAGGTCCGGCGGTGCCCTCGAATCTCAGCCTCGTCGTGGACGCCGCCCAGCGAGATACGGACGAACTTGCGCCCGAGCGCCCGCGCGATGGACTGCCCGAGGCTGGTCTTGCCCACGCCCGGCGGCCCGACGAAGCACAGGATCGGCTCACGGGCCACGCGGTCGGTCGGCGTCTCAGACTGGGTGTTGGGGGCCGGCGTCTCGGTGCTGCTCTCGTCCACCGTCTCGGCGGCGCGGGCCATGCGCTCCTCACGCAACTTCTTGACCGCGAGATACTCAAGAATGCGGTCTTTGATCTTCTCCAGGTCATAGTGGTCTTCGTCCAGGATGGCCCGTGCGCGCGGCACGTCGATCTCGCCGCCGGTCAGCTTCGCCCACGGCAGACTCGCCATCCAGTCCAGGTAGGTCCGGATGATGCCGTGCTCCGGGGAAGCAGGCGGCACGTTCGATAGCCGGGTCAGCTCACGCTCGGCCTCGCGGCGGGCCTCTTCGGGCAGGCCGGCCTCATCGATACGCTTGCGGAGGTCGCCTGGCTCGCCGTTCTCGTCCTCCTCGCCAAGCTCGCGTCGGATCGCCCGAAGCTGCTCGCGCAAGAAGTATTCGCGTTGGGCCTTGGTCATGCGCTCGCGCGTGTCGGTGGTGATCTTCTGCCCAAGCTCACGCACGGCTAGCTCGTGCTGGAGCAACTCCACCAGCCGTTGGAGCTTCGCGTCGAGGACGTCCGATTCCAACAACTCCTGGCGCACCGGCCCCGTCAGCGGGATGGTGGACGCCACGAGGTAGGCCAACTGGCGCGGGTCTTCGAGCGCTTCGACAGCACCCACGAGTTCGTTCGGCAAGTCCTCCATCAGCGGGACCAGCCGCCGGAACAGATCGACCACCGCCCGGCGCAGCGCCTGCGTCTCGACGCCGGTCGAGATCATCTCGGGCGCGACAGTCACCTGTGCCTTCAAGTACGGCTCGGTGGCGGTGAACTCACCGATGCGGATGCGCTCCAGCCCCTGGATGACCAGCCGGATGGTGCCGTCCGGGCTGCGCATCAACTGGTGGATGACGCCGGCCGTGCCGATCCTGTGGAGGTCGTCCGGGCCGGCCAGTTCTGGCGAGTCTGGCGTCTGGGCCACCAGCGCCACCAACCGGTCTCCGCGCATCACCTCATCAATCAGCTTGATGGAGCGCTCTTGCCCTACCAGCAGCGGCACGACAGCCAGCGGGAACACCACGGTGCCGCCCCGCAGCGGGAGGACCGGCAGCGTGTCAGGGATCGTGGGGCCGGCCGTCGGATCGAGGGTGGCCGGGCTGGCGGCGGCCGGCGCACCCGTGTGCGGCCTCGCGCGACGGCGGCGGGGCCGAACCGGGGCTTCGGTCGGCGCGGCGACCGGTGCGTCAGGCGCTGGGGCATCAGGCGCGGAGGCATCAGCCTGCGCGGGAGGCGCGTCCACCGGCACGTCGGACTCGCTGGCAGCGGCCACGGGAGCCTCGGCGGCTGGCGCGTCGGTGGCGTCGGGCACAACGCCCGTGGAGTCGCTGTCGGCCGGCGGCTCGGTCGGCTCGGCCTGTTTCGGTGCGCGTCGTCTAGGCGCCATGGTCGTCTCGCTTCGTGGTGCCGGCGCGGCGTCTGGTGGCAGGTTCCTCGGGTGCGCCGACCTGGCCGGTCGCCCGACTGACGGAGATGGAGACGGCTCCACCGGTCGTGGCTCGCTTCAGCAAGCGCATCTCCAGCAGGCCGCGCTCGTAGCGCGCCTCGACGCGCTCTGGGTCGATGGGGGCCGGCAGGGGAAGCTCCAGGCGCACCTGGCCCTGGCGAATCTCAGCGGCGTGGTACACCCCGGCGGACGGCGTGGGCAGGCGGCGCTCGCCCTCGACGATCAGGGCGTCCTCGAACAACAGCACGTCGAGCTGTTCATGGTCCACACCTGCAAGCTCCACCAGAATGATCACCTCAGTCGCGGTTTCGACAATATCGGCCGCTGGCCGCCAGGATGGCTCGCCCATGCTGATGCTAGCGGGCTGTCGTTGCCAGCCAATGCCGAACAGACGGGGCCGGCCGGTCGCCATCACGACCGCGTACCGGTAGCTCAAACGCCGGTAGCGCATCGGAACACTCCACACTCGCAGCAGTGGTCAGCCATCAGCAGCACAGAAGCACTGCACCAATGATACCGGGCCGCGCGGCAACCGACGAGGACGAGGATGCCGCGCTCACTCTGATTGCGCGATACGCGGACAAACCCGGACGGTTCCCGCCACGCACCAAAACGAGTGCCTCTGGCCCCGCGCACCCGAGTTCTCGACATTTCGCGCTGCCCGTACCTGAGCGCGGACACTCGGCGTTGTACAATGCGTGCCACGGCCTGGACGGCTCGTTCATGTCGCTGCTACCCGTGGCGAGTCGAGCAGAGGACGAGGTAAACCGGAACCATGACGACGATCGCTTCTGAGCCAACACCCAGGATGGCGACCCCAACCGTCGAGCAGTTGCGCGTGAAAGTGTTCGCTGATGGCGCAAACCTCGCCAGCATGCTCGACCTGTACCGCGATCCTCGGATCTCGGGCTTCACGACCAACCCGACGCTGATGCGCGCCGCCGGCATCACAGACTACCGCGCCTTCGCCCAGGAGGTCATCGCGGCCATCCCGGACCGCTCGATCTCGTTCGAGGTGTTCTCCGACGAGTTGCCGGAGATGGAGCGGCAGGCCCGCGAGATTGCATCGTGGGGCGCAGAGGTCTACGTCAAAATCCCGGTCTCGAACACGCGCGGCGAGACCACCGGCCCGGTCATC
>JBBQBU010000465.1:0-4957 GCA_038318015.1 Chloroflexota bacterium
AGGATACCCTGCGACATCAGTACCACGCTGTCGTTCATTGTTGCCGGTGCGCCGCACTGCGCTGTTGAACTCACCACACCAGCCAGGGACACCGCCCTCGTTCTGCTGGCCGGTGTTGGCACCCCTCGTCGGGCCGCCATAACAGGAGGGGCTGCGACCGACCCCCTGGCATAATGATGACAGATTGTCGGTTATACGAGTGGTCTCGCGGCACACAAAGATGGTGGGGCCGAGGTGCACGCATAGCGTCAAAGAGGGAGTCAGTATGGCGATGGACACAGCAAGCCAGACCGCACAGTGGCACGAGCTGGCCCAGCAGCTACGGGTCGACAGTATCCGAGCGACGACGGCGGCCGGCTCCGGACACCCGACTTCGTCTATGTCGGCGGCGGATCTGGCGGCAGTGCTCCTCGCCAGCCACCTCCGCTACGACTTCAAGCACCCAGAAAACCCGAACAACGACCACCTGATCCTGTCGAAGGGCCACGCCGCGCCGCTGCTCTACTCGATGTACAAGGCCGCCGGTGCTGTCACTGACGACGAGTTGTTGTCGCTCCGGAAGCTGGGAAGCAAGTTTGAGGGCCACCCCACGCCTGATCTGCCGTGGGTAGACGTGGCGACCGGCTCGCTCGGGCAGGGGCTTCCCATCGGGGTGGGCATCGCGCTGGCCGGCCAGCGGCTTGACAAGCGCCCCTACCGTGTCTGGGTCATCATGGGTGACTCAGAGATGGCCGAGGGGAGTGTCTGGGAGGCGATGGGTCGGGCCTCCGACGAGAAGCTGGGCAACCTGATCGCTATTGCCGACATCAACCGGCTCGGCCAGCGCGGCCCGACGGCGCTCCAGTGGCACACCGAGATCTACGCCGCGCGGGCCGAGGCGTTCGGCTGGCGGGCCATCGTCGTGGACGGCCACAACCTGGACGAGATTGAAGCGGCGTACCAGCAGGCCGAGCAGGGCGGCGACCGGCCGACCATGATCATTGCCAAGACCAAGAAGGGTTCCGGCGCGTCGCTGGTCGAGGACAAGGAGAACTGGCACGGCAAGGCCCTGTCGAAGGATCAGGCAGCAGACGCCATCAAGGAGCTGGGCGGCGAGCGGCACCTGATCGTCACGCCGCCGGCCCCGCCAACCGTTGACGGTGCGCCGAAGCCCGCCGCCGGCAAGCTGGAGCTGCCGACCTGGGAGCTGGGCAAGAAGGTGGCGACCCGGCAGGCGTTCGGTGACGCGCTCAAGGCGCTCGGCGCGGCCCGGCCGGAGGTGGTGGCGATTGACGCCGAGGTCGGCAACTCAACCTTCACCGAGACATTCGACCACGCGTTCCCGAATCGCTTCTTCCAGACGTACATCGCCGAGCAGCAGATGGTTGCCACGGCGGTCGGCATGAGCGTGCGCCACTACGTGCCGTTCGCGGCGACGTTCGCGGCGTTCCTGTCGCGCGCCTACGACTTCATCCGGATGTCGGCCATCTCCCAGGCGAACATCCGCCTGTGCGGCTCGCACGCCGGCGTCTCGATTGGCGAGGACGGCCCGTCGCAGATGGCGCTGGAAGACCTGGCGATGATGCGGGCAATCGGCGGCAGCACGGTGCTGTATCCGTGCGACGCCAACCAGACGGCCCAACTTGTCGCCACGATGGCCGATCTGAAGGGTGTCGTCTACATGCGGACGACGCGTGCCGCAACCACGGTGGTGTACGGCCCGGATGAGACGTTCCCGGTGGGCGGGAGCAAGGTACTGCGGTCGTCGGCGTCAGACGCGGTGACGCTGGTAGCGGCGGGCATCACCATTCCGGAGGCGCTGGCCGCCGCCGACGAACTGGCGACGGCGGGCATCGCGGCGCGGGTCATCGACCTGTACTCGGTGAAGCCGGTGGACGTGGCGACGCTCTCGGCGGCGGCGTCGGAGACGGGCGGCATCGTCGTGGTGGAAGACCACTGGTCGGAGGGTGGCGTCGGGTCGGCGGTGCTGGAGGGGTTGGCTTCGGCAGGCAAGCCGCTGCCGAAAGTAACGCTCCTTGGCGTGACGAAGCTGCCTGGCTCCGGCACCCCCACGGAGTTGATCGACGCCTGCGGCATCAGCGCGCGGCACATCGTGGAGGCTGCGAAGGCACTCGTCAAGTAGCCTGCTCGCGCTCGCGCACCTGCCTGATCCCGGCCGGTTCGGATTCACGCATCATGGCCGCCGCTCCCACTACTGGGAGCGGCGGCCTGTGCGTTTGCATGCTGTTGTGAAATGCCGGCCTCGGTCCGGGGAGGGGCGGCTACCGGCGTGTCGTGGGACCGGCTTTCGCCACGCGGGGGGCTGCGTCGTGCGCCTGGATCGCCTCGCTGACGAACCTGTTTGCCGTGCTAACTCGGTAGCAGAACGTCCGCCTGTGCTGAGACGGCATCGTGCCGGCGCGGAGACGGCACCGAGACGCGACGCTGCATCCGTTTGCGAGACCGGCGCGGGAGAATGGTCACAAGGGGCGGGTGCCAAGAGGCAATATTGCTGCCGCCCGCCCCGCTCGGAGGTGGCCGATGCTCGCACTGTTGCCCCGTCTCACGTTGGCGCTGATCGCGGCCGTACTGATCCTGCTGTGCGAGGTGGCCGTCGATGTCACCGGCCGCGTAGCGTCCGTCAGCGCGCGGGGCTTGCCGTCGTCACTCATCGACGCGCCCACCCGCACGTCCGACGACGAAGTGTCACTCGAAGAGATCGGCAAGGTCAAGCGCGGCAAGGAGCATGTCCTGGTCGTCGGGCAGGTTGGCGACTCCGGCCTCGTCTGCAAGCTGAAGCTGAAGTACGCCGACGGCAACGCGGACTCACCCGACGACGTGATCTCCGACAAGGACGGTATCTGCGTGATGTTCTTCGACGTGCCCGACCGCAGGTCTGTGGCCGGCGACGCCATCGCCAAGCTGCGCGTCGAGACGACGAGAGGCAAGTTTAAGGGCAAGACCTCACAGGGGTTCACCGTCAAGCCCTGAGATTGCCCTGGTCTGCGGGAACGGTCGGCCATCAGGCGCAGTCGCGGCGTCGTGGAGTGGCCTCCACGCCTACCATCATGGCGTCGCGCTGCGAGGCACGGACGGCCCCTCCGTGCTCGCAGGGCCAGCGCCCGCCCGTCCTCCGCCGCCCTACTGGCCGCCTGTGAATGCTATCCTCTTGCCCGCTGGCCGGGCGTGGCCGCCACCCTTGGCGGCTGAGCTAGCTGCGCAAAGGGGAGCCTCACCATGATTCGCCACGACCGCACGACGCTGTCGTCGTCCGCCGTTCACGCGGCGCCAGTACCCGCCGCGAACGTCTGAGCCGGCCGCCTCGACGCTGATGGACGTTGGCGATCTCGTTGCCCTGACGGCTGCCCTCGGTTGGGCGATGACGACCGTCCTCGCGCGCCACATCTCCAGAGTGATGCCGTCGTTCTGGTACAACGCGATCCGCATCGCCATCGCCTCGGTTGTGATGCTGGCGGCGCTGCCGTGGACGCTCGCGCACGCCGACCTGTCGCGGCTGACCCCCATCGCCGTCGGCCTGCTGCTGGTGTCGGTGCTGACCGGCTTCGCGCTCGGAGACACGTCCTTCTTCGAGTCGATGCGGCGGATCGGCGTCGCGCGGGCGGCCCCGATTGCCGGCTGCCATCCGCTCGTCACGGCGCTGCTGGCCGTAACCTTCCTGGGCGAGCCGGTGACGCCGGCGTTGGTGCTGGGCGTGGTCGTGATCAGCATCGGGGTATGGCTCATCACCACCGACAAGGCTGGCGTCGGGCCGAGCGTCGGCGCCCGCAAGGCGATGCTGATTGGTGTCGCGTTGGCGCTGGTGGCAGCCGTGGGCTGGTCCACCTCAACGGTGCTGGTCCGGCCGGCCTTACAGCAGGTTGATGCGATCATGGCCTCGACCATCCGCCTGCCATTCGCGACCGTGGTGCTGCTCCTGGTCGCCGGCCGCATGGGCAAGGTCGACAGCCGGCGTCTGGTGCTGTCGCGCGGGACGCTGGCGTGGCTGCTCGTTGCCGGCCTGCTGACGGTGTTTGCCGCGACGCTCTACCTGTTCGCGGTCGATCTCGCTGGGGCGGCGCGGACTGCTGCCCTCTCGTCCGTCTCGCCGATCTTCTCGGCCACCATCGCCGTTCTGCTGCTGGGCGAGCAGATGACGCGCCGACTG
Organism: Chloroflexota bacterium; assembly: GCA_038318015.1. Taxonomy (GTDB): domain Bacteria; phylum Chloroflexota; class UBA6077; order UBA6077; family JACCZL01; genus JADZEM01. The sequence goes on from JBBQBU010000465.1 coordinate 4,145, forward strand.
GCGGTCGGGATGAGCGTCAGCCTGAGCGGGGTACTCGCCATCGTCCTGACCCACTAATGCCGCTGCGTGTGCGCCGGTTCATACCACGGCAGCCTACGGCAGGTGACAAATGCCCTGCGCATTCGGGGCGATATGCCCCTCCGTTGTCGAGGCGGCCCAGCCTGATACTAGCGGGAGTACAGATGACTGGCATGCGCGGCGGCCTTCTATTCTTGGAGACATCGCGAGATGATGACACTGCGTAACTGCCCATTGCTCAGGCAGTGCCCGACTTTTGCATCGGCACAGAAGGCGGTCATGCGGCGTATGCCGACTGCGCTGCTCTGGCTTGGCGCACTGCTCGGCCTGGGCTGGCTAGGGCTGCGCGTGCGGCCGGCGGCGGTGACGGCCGGAGTGCCCGCCGGACGTGGTGTGAACGCCGTGCCGTTGCCGCCGGGCTTACCCGCCCCGGTGGACCGCTTCTACCGGCAGGCGTTCGGCAGCAGCGTGCCCGTCGTCACCGCGGCAGTGATTGTCGGGCGCGGCTGGCTGCGGTTGTTCGGCCTGCGCTGGCCGATGCGCTTCCGTTTCGTCCACGAGGCCGGGTATGGATTCCAGAGCCTCATTGAAGTTGTGATATTTGGCGTCCCAGTCATGAGAGCGGCAGAGTCACTCGTGGAAGGCCGCGGGCACATGCGGACGCCGTTCGGCGAGCAGTCGTCGGATCCGCCTCTCGACCAGGCTTCAACGCTTCGGCTGTGGGCCGAAACGGCGATGTGGCTGCCGTCCGTGTTGGTGACGGACTCGCGCGTGCGCTGGTCGCCCGTGGACGAC
>JBBQBU010000466.1:0-4955 GCA_038318015.1 Chloroflexota bacterium
GCCAGCGTTTATCCTGAGCCAGGATCAAACTCTCCATCGGAATTGTCAGGGCTATTCCTTCCTAAGAAGACAATAACCTCGACGATCTTCTTCGGATCGTCACGCTCCCCACCACTCTTCGATTGTCAACGTTCTCTGCGCTTCTGCTGCTTGGTGCGATCACCGCTGCTTTGGCGCGGAAGGACATCCTACCAACTCGCTGCGGTTTGTGTCAAGGGCGTTCCCAAAACCGTACCCCGCAGATCACTGGTGTTGCTCGTTGTGCGGGCAACAGCACTCATTATGCGCCTACCATCCGGTGGTTGGCTCGCTCGTTTGTGGTGTAAATGGGCGGGGTAGTTCGCCTAGGTGGTTGGGTGGGTTTGGCCGGCTCCCGTTGACTGCACTCTGGCCTCTGGCGCTGATTTGCCAGAAGGCGCGAAGGCGTACACCGAATAGACGGGGTATCCAATTCATGCTATCGTGGGACGGGTCCGGTGCGGGTGCCCGGCATCGCCGATCAACCGCGCGGTAGATAGTAAAGATCGGGCGGGTGTGACTGCCGTGAGTGACCAGCATGACGATGACAGCTTGCGCCGTTGGGCGCGGGAACAGGCCGAGATTGAGCGCCAGACTGATGCGCTCGTCCTACGCACAATGACCGCCATGGTGACGGCGGCCGAAGACCTCAAGTCGAAGCTCCGGCGTGATACCGAGAGCATCATTGAAGGGTTCCAACGCACGAAACGTGGCCTTGAGAACGAGATCTCGTTGTCGGGCGCGGAGCGGCAGCGCTTCCGGCGCGATATCGAGCAGGAGCGCGATGCCATCCTTAGTGAGGCGAAGGCTGAGGCGCAGGAGATTGTGCAGAGTGCCGAGCGGGAGCGCGAGCAGCTGCTCCGTGAGGTCCGGTCGATGGAGCAGCGGCTCCGCGCTCTTGAAGGGCAGATTCGGTCGGTCCTCGGGTTGGAAGTCGCATCAGCATCGACCGAGGGGGTGACGAGTGCGCCTGCTGTGACGAGTGCGCCGGCCGTTTCAACTCCTCCGGGCGCCCCCCCTGTCGCTCCCCCTGTCGTGTCAACCACCCCGCGCCCTCCGATCCGCACGCTCGGGACGGCCCCAGCGCCGACGCCCTCGCCTGCTGCATCCGTGACCGTGCCGCCCTTTGCAGCACCGTCTCCTGCGCTTGTGGATGCGGCCCCCGTGCTTGAGGATGCGGCTCCCGCGTCTGAGCATGAGGAGGGGGAGGACGCCGGGCCGGCGACGGTCGCGGCGGCTCCTGCATTCGTGCAGGCTGCGCCGCCGGTCGTCGAGCAGCCGGCGCCGACTGCGGAGCCAGTCAGCAGCGCACCTGCGACCCATCTCCGCCTGGTGGAACTGGTCTTCGATGGCGTTCCCGGCTATCAGCAGGCGTCGGCTCTGGAGCGGGCGTTGAACGACCTCCTGCCGGACGAGGATGTGGACATCGTCGAGTTCGAGCGCGGGCAACTCGTGCTCAGCGTCCAGGCGACGGACCTTGATTCGCTGGCTCGGCGACTGGTGGCCGGGTCTCCCGCTTCGCTTGAGCTCGACGCCGTTGCTGGTGATCGGGCGACGTTCCGCTGTCTCTAGCCGCGTCTGGGGCGTTCGCGCGCCAGCGCATGGGCGGCTCGGCAGCCAGCATAATGCTGCCGCCGCCCTGGCTGGGCGGATACGTACATCCGTGAGGGTGGCTGCCATCTGATGATGGAGCGCGTTCGGATCCTACTGGTCGCCACCCCCGCCGCGCCGGTTCGCGGACTGGCCGCCCGTCTCCGAGATCCCGACATTGACGTAATGACGGCCGGGTCGTCCCGCGAGGCGCTGGAGCGCGTTGCGGCGCACATGCCCGACATCGTCATCATCGACGGGGGGCTGCCGGGCCGTGAGGTCTTCCGTCTGTACGGGCGGCTCCGCAGTACAGCGGCCGGGGCGGCGGTCCCGATCATCTTCTCAAGCCACGAGCGGTCGGACGCCGATGCCGCCCCGACGACCGCACCTGACTACTATCTGCCGCCTGAAGCCCCCCTGGACGAAGTCGAGCAACTCCTCTACTCGTTCTTGCCGGAGACGTTCGTCGAGGAGGGGCCGCCGACGGCCGACAGCGACACGGCTGCCTATCCGTCGGACGATGACGCTGCTATACCAGAGGGTGCCCCAAGCGCGCCGCCGAAGGTGCCGATCTCGGTTGCCATCATGGAGCGGTTGCGGTCAGGGCAAGCGCTCGTGGCCCTGGCGTACCTGGGCATCTACGTGTTCGCGGAACTGCTGGCGAGCGTCATCGACTCGCGACTTGGATTGGTCGTTCACGCCGGATTGTTGCTCGCCATCTTCTTCCACGGGGCGAACGTGCCGCCTGGCCCGCAGCGCACATTTTTCTGGACGCTCTGGCTGGCCCCACTCACACGCATCTACGGGCTGGCGCAGCCGTACGCCGGCGCGCCGCCGCTGACGTGGTGGGCGCTGACGGCCATCCCGATGGCCGTTGCAGGCGTGGTTGCAATGCGCCTCGTCGGGCAGACTGCCCGTGAGTCAGGGCTGATCCCCCGCCCGCGCGAGGTGCCCATCGCCGTCTTCATGGTGCCGGTCGGGCTCGCCCTGGGTGTGCTGGCCTACCTGCTGCTTGAGCCGCGCGCACTCGGCCGGGAACTGGCGTTTGGCGGCGTCGGGCTGGTCGCGCTGATCGTCATCCTCAATCCTGGCATCGTTGACGAACTGGTCTTCCGCGGCGTGCTCCAACGTGCGGCGACGACCCTCTTCGGCAGCAACTTCGCGATCATCTACAACGGCCTGCTCTACGCGCCGGTCCTGCCGGCTGGCCTCGTGGCGGGCGGCAGCGTGCTCGGGGTGGGGATTACCTTCGCTGTCGGCCTGCTGCTGGCGTTCATCACCGCCCGGACGGGCAGCATCCTGAGCGCCGCCGTCGCCCACGCCAGTCTCGCGCTTGGCCTGTTCGTCATCGCGCCGTATCTGGTGCCGGGCGGCCTCGCCGGTGCCGCGCCACCTGCGGTGTCAGCCACGCCGGTCGCCGATGTCCGCACGCCGACGGCCATCCCGCCGCTCCTGCTGACGGCGACGGTCCTTGCGACTCGTATCCCTCCGCCGCAGCCGGCGGCCGGGCAGCCATCGCCTGCGATCCAGCCGGCAGCCGGCCCGGCCCCGAAGCCGACCGCGCCCGCGCAGCAGCCACAGGCGACCCCCCCGGCTGTCGCCCCCGGCCAGCCGACTGCTCCGCCTTCGACGCCGGTCTCGCTGGCGACCCCGGTGCAAGCGCCACCGGTCGCCCCGCCACCTGAGGTAGCCGGCGCACCCCCGCCCGGTCCGATTGTCGTGGTACGCGGGACCGGCGGCGCGGGCGCACGATTGCGAGCGCAGCCGGGCAACGCCGGCCCGATCCTCACGGTGGTGGCCGAATATACGCCGCTGGTCATCATCGGGCCGGACCGCATTGTGGACGGCGTGACCTGGCGCAACGTGCGGGCAACCCCCGCCGGCGACGGCTGGATCGCCGCCAGTTTCGTGACGACCGGCGGCGCGCCGTAGCTGCCGGTCGCAGGCTCGGTCCACCGTGGCCGCCGGCCTTTGGCTCAGCCGTTCATCGACCATCCGGTACGCTCAGTCTGCCCCGTGCCTGATGCCGCCGGCCGCTTGACACCCTCGCGCTGTCGGGCCATCCTTCCGGCGCGGGACGAGCCACGAGTGCCGCTCCGCGCTGAAGGGGAGCAACGATGACCTTCAAAGTTGCGCTGACCAACCCGCGTGGCGCGTCTTTCGAGTACGAGCAGGAGGCGCTGACCCCGATTGACGCCGAGATCGTGCCGATCTACACCGACAACGAAGCCGAGTACGCCGAGTTGATCGCGGACGCCGACGCCGTGATCGCCGGCCTCAAGGTGCGGCTGACCGCCGAGGTCATCGGCAAGCTGAAGCACTGCAAGATCATCCAGACCACCGGCATTGGCTTCGACCGCATCGACGTGGACGCCGCGACCGCCGCCGGCATTCCGGTCGTGAACGTGCCCGACGTGTTCACGGAAGAGGTCGCGGACCAGGCGTTTGCGCTGCTGCTGGCCGTCAACCGCAAGATCGTCTACTGCCAGGACATGGCCGCCTCCGGCAAGTGGGGCCAGACCATCGCCGGCATGGGCTCCGTGCCGAAGATCAGCGGCAAGACGCTGGGGCTGGTCGCGTTCGGCAACATCGCGAAGGCCGTGGCGCGGCGGGCGAAGGGCTTCAACCTGAAGGTGCTGGCCTACGATCCGTTCGTGGCGGCGGAGGCAATGGCTGAACTCAGCGTCGAGTCGGCCACGTTGGAGCGCGTGTTCCAGGAGTCCGATTTCATCTCCGCGCATGCGCCGCACTCGAAGGCGACGCACCACCTCATCAGCACGCCGCTCTTTGACCTGATGAAGCCAGACGCGATCCTCATCAACACCGGGCGCGGCCCCGTCGTGGACGAAGTGGCGCTGATCGCGGCGCTGCGGGCGGGCAAACTGGCCGGGGCCGGCCTCGACGTGCTGGAGCAGGAGCCGCCGGACCCGAGCAACCCGCTGCTCTCGATGACGAACGTCACGGTCACGCCGCACGTTGCCGCGCAGTCCAACGAGTCGGCCGTTGCGCGCCGCCGCCGGCACGGCCAGGAGATTGCCCGCGTCCTGACCGGCCATCGCCCGCACAACCCGGTCAACCGCGCGGTGCTGGAGCGCCTGCCGCTCACCTGAGCGAGCCACAAGTATGGGCGTGCCGCCGTCCACCGGCACGCCCCGTCGTTCGTGAGTGGCGCGTCGTACGCGACGCGGGCCGCGGCGGCGAGCGAGCCTGCGATTCGCCCCTACAAGATGCGGCTCCCCCTCTCCCGCAAGCGGGAGAGGGGGTTGGGGGTAAGGGCCACTTTCGGGTGAGCGGGGATCCCGTGGCCCGATGGCTGGACAGCGTAACTCGTCTGGCCCCGCCTGACT
>JBBQBU010000467.1:0-4944 GCA_038318015.1 Chloroflexota bacterium
CTGGCGCTGACGGCAATTGACGCGGTGCTTGATCCGGAACTGTTGCCGCGCGCCAAAGCCGAACTGCGCGAGAAGACCGGCGGCAAGCCGTACGCCTGCCCGATCCCCGACGACGTGGTGCCGCCCTCCCTCCGCTGAATCCTTTGAAGCCGTGTGTATGCCCCCAGATGGGGCCATGGTTCCGCATCTGGGGGGGCGTGCGGCGTACAATGTGATGAGACGATTGGTGGTTGCCGCAGTAGGGAACGGTGCGGGGGTGCCGACTTGGCCGAGGATGCACGCAGAAGAGACGTCGCTCCCGAATCGACGGGCGTTGTGCCGCCGCGCAATCGACATGGCGATGTGCGCCGTGTCGGGCCGATTGAGCCATTGGCGGCGGCTCGGCAGCGTGGCGAACAGGCGAAAAGCGACATCCTGGCGGCGCAAGGCGATATGCTCACCGTCGATGGTGCCGCTGCACGCTTGAACAGTGCTGCTTCCGATGTCGAAGCTCGCCGCGCTCGGCACCTGCTGCTGGCGTTGCCACTCGATGCCACGACATACGGGTTCCCCTCCTGGCAGTTCATCGCAGATGGTCTACTGCCGGGATTGGAGGATGTGCTTCGCGATCTGGCGGTCCATGACCCCTGGATGCGCGCCTCGTTCTTCCTGAGCGGTGATCTGCGACTGAGCGGGCGCACGCCATTACGTGCCCTGCTGGACGGAGATGTGGACGCTGTGCGTCGTGCGGGAGCCGCGTACGGTAAGCAACTAGCCTCGTAGCGTGGTCTTGCCTGGGCCGCATCCCGATCCCTCGCCGCTGCTTCATGGCCGTACATTGCCGTTGCGCAGGACGGACCGGTCGTGGTTTCGCAGCCACGATGCAGCCTTTGGACCGATCTATTTTGGGAGGTCTGGGCAAAGCCGTTTTGATGCTCCTGGCGGGCAGTACGGTGTGCTGTACCTGGCTGCCAATGCCCCTGGCGCATTCATTGAGACGTTTGGCCGGCAGACGGGGCGCCTGATCGTCACCACCACTGAGTTGGCCCGGCGCTCGTTGTCGATCATCACGGTACGGAGCCGGCGTGCACTGCGGCCCGTCGATCTTTCAGGGGCAGGGTTGGCGAAGATTGGCGCAGACAGCCGCCTCACTTCGGGGAGTTACGATGTGTCGCAGGTGTGGGCGCTGGCGCTGTACGAGCATCCAGATCAGCCGGACGGCCTGCTCTTTCGCTCGCGCCACGATCCTTCCCGGCTCTGCGCTGCCATCTTCGACCGAGCTGAAGATGCGCTCGACGCGCGGAGCCTCGGCTCACTCGCTGATGCTGCCAACGCGGTGCTGCTCGGCCACATCCTCGACACCTACGGCTTCGGCCTGATCGACTCGGCCGCTCCGTAGGCTCGTGCGCAGCTATCATGCCGCGCACAGTCGTTTGCTCCCACCATCGTCGGGGGCGGCGGCCAGAGGGGAGCACCGAACACGATGCAGATCGGCCTGATGATTCGGAGCGGGAACAATGGCGGCAATGGCGCTATCAACGCCCATCGCTGGGACACCCTGCGCGAGATGGCGCTGCTGGCAGAAGACATCGGCGTGGACACGCTGGGGGCACCGGACCACCTGTTGTTCCGCAACGCGCCGCCAACCGTCAACTTGCCAGAAGGCGAGACGCGCGGCACCTGGGAGGTCTTCACTCTCTTGACGGCCATCGCCGCCGTGACCAAGCGGGTGACGCTGCTGCCACTGGTGGCCTGCACCAGCTTCCGCAACCCGGCGCTGCTGGCGAAGATTGCCGACAGCCTGGACGAGATCAGCAATGGCCGGCTGCTGCTGGGGCTGGGGGCCGGCTGGCACGAGCCAGAGTACAAGGCGTACGGCTTTCCGTTCGACCGCCGGGTGAGCCGCTTCGACGAAGCCCTCCAGATCATCACGCCGCTGCTGAAGGGCGAGTCTGTCACCTTCAAGGGTGAGTTCTACGAAGTGGACAACGTCGTCATCACGCCGCGCGGCCCACGCCCGGGCGGCCCGCCCATCTGGATCGGGGCGCGGCGGCCGCGGATGCTCGGCCTGATCGCGAAATACGCAGACGCTTACAACACGGACATGTTGTTGAACCTGGACGACACGAAGGCGGCCGAAGAACTCTTCGCCATCGCAGACGACGCCTGCCGCAAGGTCGGGCGCGATCCGGCCACGCTCCTGCGAACCTCCGGCTGCTCGCTGGGCCTCGAAGGGTACGAGAATGTGGCGGGCGGGCCGCCGGCCATCATCATGCGCGGGTCCACAGACGAGATCGTGGACAAACTGGCGGCCTACGCGGCCATTGGCGTCAAGCACTTCACGTTCTGGGTCCACCCGTGGACGCCGAAGTCTGTGGAGAGCCTGGCACCCATCGTGGAGGCCGCACACAAGCTCTGAGGTAAATCTTTGGGTGATAGAGGATGAGGGGATCGGCCTCACCTCTGTCACTCACCACGGCGTCCTTCATCAGGCCCCATACCCGCTCGCTGGCATTGTGCTCAGGGTAGCACGCATCCGTAACCAGGCGGTTTGCCGCGTTCCGGCATCGCCCGAGGTGACTAGGGCTTACGCCAGACGGAGACGTGACTCTCGCTATCGGAGTTGAAGGGGCTACCGTCCCAGTCGGCGACGCGCTGCTCCAACTCCAGGCCTGCAAGCTGGGCCATCAGATCACATTCGGCGGGCCAGATGTAGCGGAAGTTGCTGAAGCTATAGCTTGTGGTTCCGTCATCCTCGCGCCAGTAGTGATACGACGTACCTTGCTGGGTCGTCATGTCATAGGTGTCGAAGCCGACATGTCGATCGCTGACCTCGAACGGCACGGCGGTCTGCCCAGGCGGCAGTCGACGAAGACCGGGAATCCAGAGCTCAATCACGAATCTGCCGCCTGGGGCGAGATGTCGAGCGGCGTTGCGGAATACCTCGACCTGCTCGGCTTGGGTCCGGACGTTGCCGATGCTGTTCCATACGACGTAGACCAGGGAGAACAGGCCCGCAACTCGCGTGGTTGCCATGTCACCCACGACCACCGGTAGCTGGGGCTCAGGGATGTTACGCCGCAGTTCGTCGAGCATCGGTCGCGACAGGTCAATGCCGGCCACGCGGATGCCCCTGGCGACGAGCGGGATAGCAACCCGACCGGTGCCAACCGCGAACTCGAGGACGGGCCCGGAGCCCGCGAGTCGTGCCAGGAAATCGACGGTCGACCCGAGGACGGCCGGTGCGAACTTCTCACCGGCACGCTCGGCGTAGCGAGCCGCGGCATCCTCGTCCCAGAGATCACTACTGCTTGTCATGATGCCCGGCCTCGCCGATCGGGATCCTGGCGGCGCACCATCTCGGTGATCCAGATAGGCGCGTATGGAGATGTGCAGTTCGGGGGCGTCGGATACTCCTTGAGCACTTCCAGGCGCTCACCGATGTCGAGGGCACGGGCGCGGTGCTCGGCGTGCTCGATCCCGCTCTGAGCCAGGCAGTGGTTCATCGCCCACTGCAAGCGATCCGGAGCATCCTTCATCTGCGCCTTGATGACATCGAGCAGCGCCGCAAGGTCAAGCCCCTCCGGCTTCATCGCCACCCGTTCGGTCATCAGCGCCCAGCCGGCGCTGGCGACCACCGGGTTCGGATCGGCGGACCAGGCCAGGCGCAGTTCTTCAGCGTGCGGAGTCTTTTTCACCACATAGTTCACGAGCCAGTCGTGCACCTTGGGGGTGCGCGCCTCGCGCAGCATGATGTCAAACTCGTCGCGCTCGAACACCTTCGGGCGGCAGATCAGGAGCGCCAGTAGCCTCGCCGCGCTGTCTCGCGTTTCCCAGAGCCGGCGCGCGAGTTCCTCCTGGGTCTTCAGCCGCTTGGCGAGCGCGCGCAGTTTGCCGAGATTCACACCGTGGTCGTCACCGTGCTTCTGGTTCACCTCGCGGATCTTCTGATCATTGAGGGCGGCCAACTCGGCCATCACCTCAGCCACCGTCACCTCGGCCATCGTCGTCTCGGCCATTTCGGCCTCCTGTCCATCGCGTGCCAGATTCGGCCCACGGCGAGGTTTGCGCTTCCTATCACACACCGGTTCGGCGGCACCCGGTACCGATTCACCATGACCCCGACCTCCCCGAAGGATCGACCTCATGCCTTCTGTCTACTCCCCGCGTCCAGCGGTCCAGCACGGCGGAGTGCTAGGCGCGCGTCACCTGTGACAGCCCCGGCAGCCGCCCCAGGTGATTGCCTGACACGCCGCCGTCTACCACGAGGTCATGCCCGTTCACGTAGCGCGCCTGCGGACTGAGCAGGAACGCGATCACGTCGGCAATGTCCTCCGGCTGCGCCACGCGCCCCAGTGGCACCAACGCATCCCGGGCTGCCGCGATCTCATCGTCGGCGTAGACAGCGGCCGTCATGCCGGTGCGGACCATCCCCGGCGAGACCGAGTTGACCCGGATGCCGTCGCGCCCAAACTCCTGGGCCAATACCCGCGCCAGCATGATGACGGCGGCTTTCGACGGCGCGTACGCCCCCAGGCCGGCGTGCGCATTGCTGCCCGACATCGACCCAACGACGGCGATGGCCCCACCAGAGGCCTTGAGCGTCGGGTGGGCGGCCTGCGCCAGCAGGAACGTGGCGCGGGTGTTCACGGCAAACAGCCGGTCCCAGTCCTCGACCGCGTAAGTCAGGAGCGGCCCCGGCCGATTGACGCCGGCATTGCTGACCAACCCGTCCAGCCCGCCGAAGCGGTCCGCCGCCTCCCCGACGACGCGGGCCGGCGCATCTGCCGTGCCCATGTCGCCGTACAGGGGCAACGCATCCGCCCCCAGCTCGCGCAGTTCCCCGAGCAGGCCATCCAGCGCCGGTGTCGGCCCGAGATCCACCGCCGCGATCTGGCCGGTCTCGCCACGGTTGCTCGCTTCCCGCGCGAGGCGCAGGCAGGTTGCCCGCCCAATGCCGCTTGC
>JBBQBU010000468.1:0-4934 GCA_038318015.1 Chloroflexota bacterium
CCCGTCGAGGCCCAGGGCGTACAGGGCCGTCACCAGCGGCCGGCCGCGTAGCAGCCAGCAGAGGTACGCCTCGTTCAACTGGCGGGCTTCCCGCTCGTGCGAGCCGAGATGCACGCGGATGCCAGCCTGTTCCAGCACGTCGATGCCGTGGCCGTCCACCCAGGGGCTGGGGTCGCGCATGGCGACGAACACCTCGGCGATACCGGCCTCCACGATGGCGTCCGCGCAGGGCGGCGTCCTGCCAAAGTGCGCGCATGGCTCCAGCGTGACATACAGCGTGCTGCCGCGCGCCAGCGGCCCGGCCGCGCGTAGGGCCACGACTTCGGCATGGGCCTCGCCGGGGGGCTGCGTCGCGCCTTCGCCCACGACCCGGCCGTCACGCACGAGTACGGCCCCGACAGCCGGGTTGGGGCTGGATGTGCCGAGCGCGCGGGATGCCAGTTGGAGTGCCCGCGCCATGTAATCCATCAGTTCCGCCCACTGCTCCAAGACCCGCGAGCCACCGCCAAGCGGCGCTGCTCTGGGGCACCTCGGATGCTAGCACGGGGCCGGGGCAGGGGGCGAGGGGTGCGTGCTACAATCGGCCCCCGCGACCAGTGCTAGAGCCTGCCAAATTGGCGCAGGCGCGGCCCTGGCGCAGGTAGTCGGGCGACGACGGTCGGGCGGCAGCACCGGGCCGGCGGGGCGTGGCCCTGCATCCGCGCTCCTTCCGCGCCAGGACACCATCCCGCGCCAGGACGCGGCCGGCAGCGGTGTCGTGCTCGCAGGGCGTACTCATGGCGTGACCAGGAGCGAACGTGGCGTATCAGCCGGGACGGCGGGGCGGGGCGGGCGGCGGGGATTCGGGCGCTGCTGGCGCGATCATCGGGATACTCTTCCTGTGCGTGCTGCTCGGCGCGTTCGGCGTGGCCTGGTGGACAGGCGCGGTGGACTACGCCGGCTGGTGGCTCACCAACACGACGCCGCCCACCGTCACGCTCCAGGTGCCCACCGACGCGGTGCGCGGAAACGTCACCATTGCCGCCATTGTTGGGCCGGAGGGGCGCGCCCGGCCGGTTGAGGTGCTCATTGATGGCCGCCCAGTGAACGCCGAGGAGCGCGTGGCGATTGACACGGCGACGTTGCCAGACGGGCCGCACCAGATCAGTGTCACCGCCGAGGACTACTCCTGGGGCAAGAACCGTACGACGGTGACGACGGCGCTCACCACTGACAACACGCCGCCAAAGTTGACCCTGGAATCGCAGCCGCCGCGCGTGCTCCAGGGCCGGACCTGGGTGTTGCGCATCCGCACGAACGAGCCGGCTGCTGTCGATGCGCGGCTCGGCGGGCGTGATCTGCCCATCGAAGCCGGCAACGGCTACGGCTGGGCCGTCGTCGGCTTCGGCCCCAACAGTGACCCCGCCACGGTGGCGGTCGTCGTCGTGGGTCGTGACCCGGCTGGCAACCAGACTGAAGTGACTGAGTCGGTGCAAGTTGCGGCAGAAGGATTTCCGCGTGACGAAGTGGACGTGCCGGCGCAGCTTGCCGCGCTGCTCCAATCAGACATCCGCACCGACGAGGACCGCACCCTGCTGGCACACTATCAGTCTGTGTCTCAGCCACGGCTGTGGGAGGGCCGCTTTCTGATGCCGGTGACTGGCCCGGTCATCACCGACTTCGGCATGTTGCGGTCATACAACAACGGTCCGGTAGTGGGGCATCATGCTGGCGCAGATATCGCTGTCGGGGCTGGTCGTCAGGTCGTGGCACCCGCGCGGGGACGGGTGAAAGTGGTCGATGAGGTGCGTCTGCGGGGCAAGATCGTGATTTTGGATCATGGCCTCGGGGTCTACACCACCTACGCTCACTTGTCGGTGATTGACGTGCAGGTGGGGCAGACGGTGGAGCGCGGCCAGCCGTTCGCGAAGGTTGGCAGCACTGGCCTCTCGGCCGGGCCGCACTTGCACTGGGAGATGTGGGTGGGCGGGCAGAACGTCAACCCGCTGGAGTGGACCGAGCGCGACGTACCCTGACGTGGGTTCTGGGTAGAGTGTTCCCCCTCTCCCACTTGTAGGAGAGGGGGCTAGGGGGTGAGGGATCTCCCAGGAACCGCTATTGCAGCTTGCCTCTGGAGATGGAGCCTGCCACGATTCGGAAGAGCTGTGGCAAGTCCTCCGTCTTGCGGACGGGGAAGTAGTGGTCGCAGGTCCCAGAAGTCGATGAGGAGAGATTTCTAAGGTCCGTGTCCAGCGATGAGCGGGTCGGCAGCGACCCAGTCCACGTCGGGCCTGGGCATGGGTGCGGCAGCGCGGTGTCGGCAATGCGGCTGAGGCACCAGGAGCTGCCCGAGTTGTACGGCGTGCAGAAGAAGCCGACGACGTAGATCTCGACATCGTCGATGGTACCGGCGATCCCGTCGCAGCCGAGTTTGATCGCGGCGGCCTGGTTCGCCATCTCTGTGCCCCAGTTCGCAAGCGTCGGCGTGTAGTTCGTCGGGATGCCGACCTGTGACCCCTCGTTCTTCCCGTCCGTCATCATCACCAGCACTTTGCGAGCAATGCCAGTGGTGCCGGCATCATTGCGGCCGCCGTTTGCCGTCGACCACGCGCAGTAGCCACCCTGCTTCGTGACGGAGAAGCCGTTTGCGATCTTCGTGCCTGTGGCCATGCACCACTCGCTTCCTGAAGCGCAGGCTGCTGTTGCATCGGGCAGTAGGGTGGTGCCGCTGTCCTGGAGGCCGGCCGCCGCGATTGGCGTGCCGCTGGCTGTCGGAGTGCCGTAGACGATTGGGACACGCTGGTACTTTGCCGAGACCAGCGGGCAGCCGTAGCCGACAGCGCCCGACGGGCAGGCAGCCGCGCCATCGTCACGTGCGACCTTGACTAGTGTGGCGCGGTCATTCGTCAGTGGCACGATGACGTTCTTATCATCATCGCACGGTGTCACATACTCGCTGCCGTTCGGACCCCGATCCTGATCAATGTACGTGTCCCCGTCGCCATGAGACGTGCCTGATGAGGAGGTGCCGCGATCCCAGCGGCACTTGATGCCGGCGAACCGGGCGATGCCCACCAGCGTGCCGCGCGGGTTCGCCGAATCCACCTGCATCTGGTCGATGAAGTCGATAACAGCGTCTCGGAGCTGGGGCAGATCGTTGGTGCCTGACCGCTCCATCGAGCCTGTCAAGTCGAGACTGAGCATAACGTCAACCATGCCGCCGCTCGCCACGGCCGTGGCGGCCTGATTGAGCGTGGTGTTGTTGATGCCGATGACCTTCCAGAAGCTGGTCGGTTTGACGACGGTCCCGTCGATGCGCATCGTGTCGCTGTAGACCCCGCCATCCGAGGCCGACGGCGTGAGCACGAACGTCGCGCCGTTCACGCCGGTCGTGTAGCCGTGCAAGGCCAGGAAGCTCGTTGCGGCAGTGGTGCCGTCGGTGTTGCGAGCCGTCTGGTTCGCCCCATTCGACGTAATCAATGCACGCGAGCCGGCCAGCGACGCGGCGTCGATGGCGTTCTGGAGCCGCGCGCTTTCGATGACGGCCTGGCCGTAGTCCACGCCTGCGCCAGCGAGTCCCATCAGCCCGGTCATCAGAATCGCCATGTACAAGGCAACCTGGCCGGAACTGCGGCGACCCAGGAGCCAAGTTTGACAACGATGGATCAGTCCGCTTACCTGTAGTTTTCGCATATCAGCTTGGCTCCACCTGCATGAAAATGCTGTAGTTCGGAAGGGTCGTAGGGATCGCAACGACGATGCTGCCGAACCCAAAGCTGCTCGGCAGGAACAAAAGCGAGGTGATGTTGTAGGTCGATGTCACCGAGATCTGGGCACCGGTGGTGCGGCCCGCACACGTGCCGCTGGAAAGTGCCGCGCAGGCCGGCGAGAGGGTCATGGTAAGGTTGGCGCCGGTCATGCCGGCCGGCAGGCGGCTCTTCACCGTCGTCACCGTGGCCGAGTCGATGACGTGCGGATGGATGGTGACCCAGCGCGCGGCGTCGCGCGTCACGTTCACCATGTTCAGGTACGCCGTGAAGATGATGGCGAACTGCATGCAGGCCAGCCCGAAGACCAGGATGAGCGGCAGGAAGACGGCCATCTCCATGAGCGCGGCACCTTTCAGCGACCGCCAGGATCGCTGAGCGGGGTTGCGGGCCGGCTGTGCCTTCGCCCGAGATCGGAGCCACCGATGCAGCTGCTTCATTCGATGAGTACCGTGAAGGCGATGGGAGGCATCGTCGAGGGCAAGGTGAAGACCATCGGCGCGATGCCGAAGGAGGTCGGCAGGAACATGACGGCCGCCAGGCTGGTCGTCACGGTGACCCTGATGGCGTCCCCGCTGGAGCGGCCGGCACATTTTCCTGGGGTGCCCGTCAGCGCCGCGCACGACGGGTTGACGGTGACGCTGGCCATGCCGCCCCCGCTCAGGCCGGGCAGGCCGACGGCGTTGGCCGTCGCCTGGGTGACAACGGCCGAGTCGATGGTGTCGATGCGGACGGCCAGCCAGCGCGCCGTCGTCCGGGCGACGTGCGACGCGCTGAACGCCTGGGCGGCGACCAGCGACAACTGCAGCACCGCCAGGATCGTGGTGACCGAGAGCATGACCGTGAGCGCCGCCTCGACGGTCGCCTGGCCCGACCGTCGGGCACGGCGCGTTCCGGAGGCAGCGTGAGGCCGGCGCTGGTGCACGAATGGCCGCATCAGCCAGCGTGTGCAGGTGGGCAAGTCTCGACGCATGGATGCTCCGAAGCTGTGTATCTAGTCAAGTAAACGCGAGAGGACCCGTCAGAGTGCCGACCTGTGTATGGTTCAACCGGGCCACCCCAGACGGAGCGGCCCGCGTGCGACCGTGAACCACCGGCGTATGCGCGCTGCCCTCCCTGACCGACCGCAACGAGGGCACCGCACAGGACGCTCCCATGCCTGCCCGAAGCGTACTGCCTCGCGAAGAC
>JBBQBU010000469.1:0-4932 GCA_038318015.1 Chloroflexota bacterium
CGACCGCCCGGGCTTTGAGGCCGCGATGGAGGAGCAGCGCACGCGCAGCCGTGCTGGGGCGCGCTTCCACGGCATCGCCGAGGTGCTGGCGAGCGAAGGCCCGCACGGTGCGCCCGGTAGCCAGTTCCAGTGGGAGCGTCCGCTAACGCTGGAATCCGAGATCGTCGCGGTGGGTGTCTCGGAGTCAGGCGAACCGTTGGCCTTGCGCTGGGATCTCAAACAGATTGTGCAAGGCCAGCACGGTCAACTGCTCTTGAGCGGGGTCACGCCCTTCTATCCTGAGAGCGGCGGGCAAGTCGGAGATCGGGGCGTCATACGCGGCGTGCACGGAGTATTTCGGGTTACAGACACCAGGAAGCTCGACGACAAGCACGTCGTCCACATCGGGCACGTCGAGTCTGGCTACCTGAGCCGTACCGGCGACACCACGGTCGTGGCCGAGGTTGACCCGACGCACCGTGCGCCGACCGCCCGCCACCACACGATCACGCACATCCTGCACCGCACACTGAAGGATGTCTTAGGCGAGAACACGTCGCAGCGCGGTTCATTGGTCGCGCCGCACGTCGCGCGCTTCGACTTCAACTACCCGCGCCCCGTCACCCGTGACCAGATGGAGCGGATCAACACGTTGATGAACCAGCACATCATTGAGGATGCGCCGGTGACGTGGCAGATCATGGAGATCACCGAGGCCCGCAAGTCCGGCGCCATGGCGATCTTCGGCGAGAAGTACGGCAACGAGGTCCGCGTCGTCGATATCGGCGGCTGGAGCAAGGAGCTATGCGGCGGCACGCACGTTCACCGGGCCGGGCAGGTTGGCCCTGCGCTCCTGCTTCGGGAGTCCGGCCTTGCCAGCGGCATCAGACGTGTGGAAGTGCTGGCCGGTGAGCCAGCCTTTGCGCATGCCTGGGCGCAGCAAGAGCGTTTGCTGCATCTGGCGCGCACGGTCAACGCCCCGGTTGACCAGCTTGAAGCGAAGCTGGCGTCACTGATCGAAGATCTGGACCAGGCCCGGCGCGACGCTACCCGACTGGAGCAGCAGCTTGCCAGCGGCCGGGCGACCAAGTTGGTAGACTCGGCGGTGCAGGTCGGCCCGATCAAGGTGCTGGCCGCACAGGTTGAGGCATCCAGCCGCGATGGCCTGCGTGACATGGCGGATCAGTTGCGGAATCAGCTTGGCACCTCGGTCGTGGCGCTGGGAGCCGACTTTGACGGCCAGTTCGCCTTCGTGGTGGGTGCGAGCCGCGACGCTATCGAGCGTGGGACGAACGCCGGCGACATTCTGAAACAGGCACTTGCAGCTGCTGGCGGGAAGGGCGGCGGTCGCCCAGACTTCGCACAGGGCGGCGTGAAAGAAGCGAGCCAGCTCGGCGTCGCGCTGGCTCAGGTAGTCCCCCTTGTTGAGCGCGCAGTTGGAGGGCCGTAGACCCGTGGCGACAGCATCCGCGACACCTCCGTCGGCCGCTCAGGAGGTCATCTTCCTGGATCTCGACGACGATCTAGGAACGGTCCGAGCGAAGCTCGAATCGTCGGCAGCGGACGAGGTCTACCTCGTCATCCCCAAGCGCTCGCCAATCCTCCGGTCGCCGCTGGAGTTTCGCATCCTGGCCCGGCTGACACACCAGCTTTCTTCCGAGACGATCATCGTCACGGCCGACGGCGGCCGGCGCTCGCTGGCGCGGCAAGAGGGCTTGCGAACACGCCGGTCGGTGCGTTCGCTGTCGCACCTCTCACGGCCTCCGGGTACGCGAGCCTGGGGCATTCCGGCCCTGCCAGACTGGGTGCCGCTGCCGTCGTTCACCGGCTTGCTGCTGACGACGCTGCTGGTTGGCATCGCCGGCGTCATCATGTTTGGCGTACTGCCGGTCATGAAAGTGTCGGTCGCGCCGCAGGTCGTCTCGCAGAACCACGATCTCGAAATTTTCATTGACCCCTCGGTCAAGGCCGTTGACCTGTCGCGGCGGCTGGTGCCGGGCGAGATCCTTCAGCAACGCGTCGAGGTCGTCGGCAGCCTGCCGACCGGGGGAAGCAAGAAGCTGGGCCGCGACAAGGCGCGTGGCGAAGTCCTCTTCCTGAGCCAGAACAACCAGCCCGTCACGATCTCGCGTGGGACGATCCTGGTGTCCACGACGAACGTGCGGTTCGCCACAGACCAAGATGTCCAGGTGCCCGCGTTCAGTCAGGGTGCGGCAAAGGTCGGGGTAACGGCCGTAGACAGCGGCACCGGCGGCAACGTCGCGGTGCGGACCATCGGGCGCTTCGAGACGCCGGGCATCGACAAGGTCACGCCCCGCAACGATCTGCCAATGGCGGGCGGCACGGACCGTGACGGCAAGTCCGTCACCGCCGACGACATTGCCAAGCTCAAAGAACAGTTGCTGAATCGGGCGCGCGAGCAGGCACTGGCGGAACTCTACGCCCGCGCTGGCGGCGACCGTTCGCTGGTACAACAGAGCGTGCGCCTGCGGCCTGAGGCCGAGTCATTCGACCCCGGCATCGACGCCGAGGCTGAGCAAGTGAACGGCCGAGTCGCGATGGTTGCCAGCGCCGTCGTATTCAGTAACAGCGACTTCAACGGTATGGTCCAGAAGACATTCCTGGCGAATGCCGGCCCCGGCTTCGATCTGCCGATCAGCCAGCTTGGCGTCGGGACGCCTGAGGTGCTGGGCGTGGACGACAACCGCGTCCGCATCCGCACGAAGTCGCAGGCGGGTCTGGTGCGGCAGGTGGACGGCGAGGAGCTCACCGAGAAGCTGCGTTGGAAGACGCCGGCCGAGGCGCGGAACATTCTCGCGACCTACGACGGCCTGAGCGGCGCACCGCGCATAGACCTGTCGCCAGAGTGGGCACCGCGCGCTTACCGCGTCGAAGTGTCGGTGCTGGCCCCGAAGTGAGGTGCTAGAACCAGGGCTGCCGCTGGTCGGGCGCGTCCTCGCGCTCGACCCTGGCGAGCGGCGCATCGGCGTCGCCCTCAGCGATGAGCTTGGCATTCTGGCGACGCCACTCTGTATCCTCCAGCGCCGCGCGCCAGACCGGATTGCAGCGGTGGCCGAACTTGTGCAGACGCACGCCGTGGTAGAGATACTTGTCGGCTTTCCGCGCACCCTGCGGGGAGAGATCGGGCCACAGGCCCGGCGGGTTGAGCGGTTCGTCGATGAGCTGCGAAACGCAGTCGACGCACCGGTGAGGTTATGGGACGAAGGTTACTCGACAGCGGAGGCTCGGGATCGGCTGGCCGCGACCAGCAAGCCGTCCGGTGGCCGCCGCGGGCATCCGGCGCGGGCGGTCCACGTGGACGCCGTGGCCGCGGCGGTGATCCTTCAGGAGTACCTGGACTCGCGACGATCCTCAAGATCATCATTGCGCTGGTCGCCCTCGTCATAGTCGTCGGAGCCGGCCTGTTCGCCTACCGTGTGTTCAGCGGCATCGGCGGCATTGAGGGGGCCGTGCGGACGGGCGTCAGCCAGATGGACACCCCCGTCAGCGACGACACGACGCGCGTGAACTACACCGTGCAGTCCGGTCGCTCGGCGGCGCAGATTGGCGACGAGTTGCAGACACTCGGCCTCATTCGGTCGTCGCTGGCGTTCAGGACCATTGTCGAGGCGCGCGGCGTCGGCAACCGCATCGAGGCTGGTAACTATCAACTGAGCCCGTCAATGACCACGAACGAGATCGTGGCGATCTTGTCGAAGGGGGCCACGCGGACCGGCATCATCGTGACCATCCCCGAAGGCTGGCGCGCCGAGCAAGCCGCCCAGCGCGTCGAAGCGACCGGCATCGCGCAGACCGACGAGATCCTGGGGTTGGTGCGGGCCGGGGCCGGCAGCGCTTTGCCGCTTATTGAACAGCCGCCAGCCGGCATCAGCCTGGAAGGCTATCTGTTCCCCGACACCTACGAGGTCGCAAAGGGAGCGACCGCCCGCACACTGACCGAGATGATGGTGCGGCAGTTCGACAAGGCCGTCTCGCCGAAGCTGCGCCAGCAGTTCACCACCAACGGCCTGACGCTGCATCAGGCAGTGACGGTGGCCTCCATCGTCGAACGCGAAGCCGCCATCGCCGCCGAACAGCCGATCATCGCCAGCGTTTACCTGAACCGCCTGCGCCGCAACATGCCGCTCCAGGCCGACCCGACGGTGCAGTTCGCCGTCGCGAATGCGAATATGGTCGAGGCGCTCGGCTACGGCTTCTGGAAGCGCGAACTGACACGCGACGATCTACGCAATCTGTCGCCGTACAACACCTACGTGCAGCGCGGCCTGCCGCCGGGGCCAATCTGCAGCCCGGGACTGGCCGCCCTGGAGGCCGTCGGCAATCCGGCGCAGACCGAGTTCCTGTTCTTCGTGGCGAAGGGCGACGGCAGCCACGTCTTCTCGAAGACGGACACCGAGCACGCCGCGAACGTCGAGCGGTACCGCCGTTGACCGGCTCGCCGGGGCCGCTGGTCGACGAGCAGGCCCGCATCGCCGCCTACTACGAGCAGCGCGAAGCTGCTGGCATGGCGCGACGCTACTCGCTGTTTCAGCGCGGCAGCCTGTACCGGATGCAGCAGTTCGAGCGCGACACGCTGGCGGCGCTGGCCCGACACGGCCGCTCGAATCTTCGGGACTTCGACCTGCTGGACGTTGGCTGCGGCGACGGCTCATTCCTGCGGCGGCTGGTCAGTTGGGGGGCCGACCCGACCCGGCTCTCCGGTGTTGACCTGCTGCCCGACCGGGTGGCCACGGCCCGGCGTATCGACCCGTGCCTGCGCGTGCAGCAGGCAGACGCCAGTGTCCTGCCGTTCCCGGCCGACAGCTTTGATCTGGTCTGGCAACTGACCGTTTTCTCGTCGATTCTGGACGATGCGATGCGTCGGGCGGTGGCCGGCGAGATGGTGCGCGTACTGCGGCCGGGCGGCCTCGTGGTATCCTACGACTTCCGCGT
>JBBQBU010000470.1:0-4926 GCA_038318015.1 Chloroflexota bacterium
GTTCGCGGAGGCCGACTTGCTGCTGCCGCTGACCCAGGCGTGCGCGGACATCATCGGCTACAGCTTCCAGGTGCCGCCGGAGCGGATCGTGGTGGTGCCCGATGCGACGACGCCGCCGGCCGACGAGCTACCGCCGCGCGACCGCGACACGCGCCGGGTGGTCTACGCCGGCCAGTTGTACAGGTGGAAGGGCGTTGACACGCTGCTGGCGGCGATGGCGCTGCTGCCTGAGGCGACGCTGACCGTCTTCGGCGGGCGCGGTAGCCCTGACGATCCGGACCTCTTGGCCTGTCAGGCGCGTGCCCAGGAGCTAGGCATCGGCGGGCGCGTCGAGTTCCGGGGCTTCGTGCCGCACGCCCAGGTGCGGGCGGCGCTGGCGGGGGCCGGCGCGGCGGTACTGCCGCTGCCCGACAACCTGATGGCGCGCTACTTCACGTCGCCGCTCAAGCTGTTCGACTACATGGCGGCTGGCGTGCCCATCGTCGCGTCGGACCTCCCGACCGTCGGCGAGGTGCTGGAGGACGGCGACAACGCGTTGTTGGTCCCGCCGGAAGACCCGCCAGCAATGGCAGCGGCCATCCGCCGGCTGCTCGTGAACCCCGGGCTTGCCGACCGTTTGCGTCGCACCGCGTTCGAGCACGTGCAGGCGTACACCTGGGACGCCCGCGCCGCTCGTATAATCGAAGCCTTCGAGGGCCGGGGCGACGGCTGACCGGTCGGGGCGAGGGCGGCAACCGCAACGCATGGACGCATCACACGGCACGCCCTTGCTGGTTCGGGTTGGTGGAGCCGGCCTATGAGGCTGCTGTATCTCGGTAGCACCGATCTGCCGCAGACGAAGGCCCGCGCCATTCAGATCGTGCACACCTGTCACGCGTTGGCTGTGGCAGGAGCCGACGTGACGCTGGCCGTTGGACGACGGGGCAGCGGCTCGAACCGCCACGCGTTGCGGCAGTACGGCCTGGTCCCACACCCGCGCCTGCACCTGCTCCGCCTCCCAATCCTGCGCATCCCGCCGTACGCGCCGCCGCGTGTGCTGGCGCAGTTCTCGCGGGTCTGGCAACTGAGCTACCTGGCGGGGCTGGCGGCGGCGCTGCCGTTCGAGATCGCCCGCCGCAGGCCGGATGTGGTGTTCGCGCGTGACCTACGGACGGCGCGGCTGGCGGCTGGCCCTGCCCACGCCATCGGCGCAAAGCTGGCGTTCGAGGTCCACGGATTGCCGTCATACGAGGTGGCGCACGGAGCCGGCCGGGCAAACCTGCCGGCGACCCAGGTGGCGCGGCTGCGGGCGCTGGAGGCCGATGTCTTCGAGCGAGCAGACCGCATCGTCACCATCACCGAGTGTGCCCGGCAACTGCTCCTTGCCCAGTACGGCGTGCGGCCCGAGCGCGTGCGGACCGTCGCAGACGGCACTACCCCCGCACCCGTCGTGGTCAAAGCGCATGCCACGGGTCGGCATGCAGATCCTGGCCGGCTCCCCCTCGCCCGCGCACGGGAGAGGGGGGCGGGGGGTGAGGGGAAACCTGCAATCTACTATGTCGGGCAACTCTATCCGTGGAAGGGGGCCGGGCTGGTGGTCGAGGTGGCAGCGCGGGTGCCCGAGGCCGACGTGGTCATCGTCGGGGGGCAGACGAACTGGACCCAGGACGACCCGGATATTGCGGCGCTTGCCCAGCACGCCCGTGAGCTTGGCGTGGCCGAGCGTGTCGAACTGCGCGGCCACGTCCCGTACGATCAGGTGCCGACCGTACTTTTTGGGGCCAGCGTCGCCCTGCTGCCCCTCCCCGACGAGCCGGTCGCGCGGCTGTTCACGTCGCCGCTGAAGTTGTTCGACTACATGGCGGCCGGCGTGCCCATCGTCGCGTCAGATCTGCCGGCGCTGCGCGAGGTACTCCAGCATGGGCGGAATGCGCTGCTGGCGCGCCCCGGCGACCCCGACGCCTTTGCGGCGGCGGTCAGGCGGCTGCTGGCCGATACGGAGCTTGCGCGGCGGCTTGGGCGGCAGGCGCGCGCGGACGTTGCGGGGTATAGCTGGAGCGCGCGCGCGGCCAACCTGCTCGATTTCCTGGACGGCGACAGGTGCGGCTCAGGATGAGCGCGCGACCTCTGGCCGAGCGACCGTTGCGGATGCTGATTGTCACCTGGGAGCTTGACGGCGCGAGCGGCGGGTGGGGCCGCTACGCGCAAGGACTGGTGCGCGGCCTGCTGGAACGCGGCGTGCAGTTGACGATCCTGACGATGCGGCACACCGTCGCGCCGCCCCTGAGTCCGTCAGGCTCGTCATCGACGGGCGCGCGCGTGATCCCCTGCCTCAGCTCACCGCTCGGGTCGTTGGACCGGCTGCCGCACTTCGCCTGGAACATGGCGCACGTCTGGCGGCACGCGCCGGGGCATGATCTCGTCCACTTCTTCGTGGAGCCGTACGCGCTGGCGGCGTCTGCCGCGTTTCCGTGGCCGTACCTCATCACCGTTCACGGCACCTACGGTGTGTCGCCCTTGAAGATGAACCCCGTGACGCGGACGCTGTTCACGCGCACCATGCGGCGTGCGGCGTCGGTCGTCTGTGTCAGCGAGTACACACGGCGGCGGGTCTACGATGCGCTTCGCCTGGACAACCTGGCGGTGGTGACGAACGGCTTCGAACCGGTCAGGCCGCCTGCTGGGCAGTTTGACGCAGAGATCACTGGCCGACCGGTGCTGATGGGCGCCGGCGCCTTGAAGCCGCGCAAGGGGTATCACACTGTTCTGGAGGCGCTGCCCGCGATTCGCGCGCGGTACCCGGACGTGCAGTACTACCTTGTTGGTGACGACCAGGACCGCACGTACGTGTCCAGCCTGAATCAGACCATCGCGCGGCTCGGGTTGGAGCGCCACGCGATCATCACCGGCCGCGTCGATGAGGCGCACCTGGAGGCGTTGTACCGGCGCGCCGACGCCTTCGTGCTGCCGGCCGAGAACAGCGGGTCAGCATTCGAGGGGTTCGGGCTGGCCTACCTGGAGGCGAACGCCTACGGCAAGCCGGTGATTGGGACGCTGGACTGCGGCGCGGAAGACGCCATCACCGACGGCGACAACGGCTACCTCGTGCCACAGCGCGATCCGACGGCCCTCAGTGCGGCCGTCCTGCGGCTGCTGGACGACCCTGCCGCCGCCCGCAAGATGGGCGAGCGCGGCCGGCAGCGCGCCCACAGCCGCGACTGGTCCACTGTCGTCGACGAGTACCTCGCAATCTACAACCGTGTGCTCGGCCGCCGGCCGCCCGCGTGACGGCGCGCGCACGCATCGCGGCCCTCTTCGGTGGCGTGGGGGGGCCGACGTTCCTGTCGTCGCTGCTGAAGCTCCAGGTCGGGTCGCTCGGCCTGACCGCGATCTCGTTCGTGGCGTCGGTGCTGCTGGCGCGCACGCTCGGGCCGGCCGTCTACGGAGCGTACACGCTGGTCATGTCGGCCGGCACGACCATTGGTCTGCTGCGACGGCTCGGCCAGGACTACGCGGCCACCACGCAGCTTGCCGAGGGGCACGGCGCGGGTAGCCGCCGGACCGTCCGCGACGCGCTGGTGTTCTACGTCTATATGAGCGTCTGGACCTCGGTTGTCGTGCTGCCGCTGGCGATGCTGCTGGCCCCCTGGCTCGGCGCGACGTTTTTTGGCGGCGAAGAGATCGCGACGCCGCTGCGGCTCTACCTCGTGCAAGGGTTCTGGGCCGTCATCCCCGGCTGGACGGTGATCGCGCTCCAGGCGTCGCGGCGCATGGGTCAGCTTGTCCTGCTGGAGAATGCCACCAGCCTTGCGACGGCGATCTTGCCGGTTGCCCTGGTGCTGGCCGGCTTCGGCCTCGTCGGCGTGTTCATGGGGCAGGTACTGTCCAGCCTTCTGGCCGTCGGCATCGGGCTGGTGCTGTATCGCCGGCTCGTGTCGGATGACCCGCTGTTCCCGAGCGTCAGGGCGCTGCTGGCGGGCGTCGTGCGGCCTGGCATCGCCCTCTGGGCACCCACCCGCATGGGCCTGTCGATTGCGTTCGACAAGAACCTCGTGTCGCTGTACACCCTCGCGCCGATCCTGCTGCTGGCCCGCTTCGTCCCCGACGAGGAGGTCGGGCAACTGCGGGTGGCCCTGAGCTACATGGCGATCCCGGCTGTGCTGCTGACGCCGATCTCGCGCCTCCTGATGGTGGACTTGCCGCGCCTGCGCGTGACGGCTCCCGAGCGGGTGCGGCCTGCCTTCCTGCGCCTGACGCTGATGGGCGCGGCGGCCTCGGCGGCCCTGGCGCTGCCGTTCGCGGGCGTCTCCTGGTTCGCCATCCCGCTGCTGTACGGCGAAGCGTATGGCGGCGCGCCGGCCTTGACCGTCGCGCTGTTGCTGGACGCCGCCACGCTCGGGTTGGGGATTGCTGCCGGCCCGATCTTCCGCACCTACGACCGCACGGACTTGCCGATCCGCGCCAGCGTCATCATCCTGGTGGTCGGCCTGCCGGCGACCTACTACCTGGCGAGCACCAGCGGCCCGTTTGGCGCGGCCCTGGCCTACGGCGCGATGATCCTGGCGTCACGACTGGTCAGCTACGTGCAGTGTCTCCGTATCATTCCCGCATGAGCGAACGCCCGCGACTGTTGTTCATGGCTGATGCCTTCGACATGAGCGGCGGCGGCGAGATCGTGGTGCGCTACCTGTCGGACGCGCTGCGCGAGCGCTGGGACGTGACGGTGCTGACCACCACGCGCGGCGCGGACGCCGTAGCGCGCGACAACGGCATGACGGTGTACAGCTTGCACTCGACGTACCACCCCCGGCTGCGACCCGTCGCGTCGTTCATGAATCCGTTGCTGACGCGGAAGATTGCGCGCGTGTTGGCCGACGTGCGGCCGGCCGTCGTCCACGCCTGGAACGTCCACAGCCACCTGTCCTATGACGCGCTGCGGCTGGCGCA
>JBBQBU010000471.1:0-4912 GCA_038318015.1 Chloroflexota bacterium
GGTGCTCGTTGTTGCATTTGTGCGCGAGTGTATCAATTCGGCGCGCTTGCCGACGCTGGCCGAGTGCCTCAGACTCGCAGGGCGTGGTGGCCCAGTGGCACCCGCGCGACCGCCTCCAGGCGACCGTCCTGGTAGCGCACCACGTCGAGCACTGGAACGCCGGCGTTGACGTGGACGTTCTGCGGAGCGCTACCGAGCCGCTCCGTCCGGGTCAGCGTCGGGGTTGCGCCTTCGTCATATCGATGGTAAGCTCACACTGTCAACTGAAGATATCACTGTTATGTCAGGGGTCTGGTGAGTACCGCGGTGAACGACGCACAAGACGGCGCACGAGCGACGACGGGGCAGCCGTTATCGCCGCGAGAGCGACGGCAACGCAATCGGCAGGAGATGATCGACGCCATCCTGCTGCATGCTCGCGCGATCATGCGCGAGGAGGGGGTGGCCGCGCTCAGCCTGCGCGAGCTCGCACGGCGGCTCCGCTTCACCGTCCAGGCCCTCTACAAGTATTACCCCAGCAAGTCCGCGCTCTACGATGCGCTGTTCCAGGAGGGGCTGCGTACCTTCGCCACGTACTGGGAAAGCGCCCTCGCGGGCCGCGACTCCTTCTGGGAGAAGCTTGAGGCGGGGCTTGACGCCAGCATGCGCTTCGCCCACGAGCATCCCGAGCTGAACGAGCTGACCTTCTCGCGCCCCGTACCCGGCTTCGTGCCGTCGGAGACGAGCATGCAGGACAGCCGCAAGTTGCTCGAAGGGTTCGACTTCATCATCGAGCAGGCCGTCACCAGCGGCGAGCTCAGGCCCGACGCTCCCCGGACTGAGGTCCGTGACCTCTTCCTGGCCATGCTTGATGGGCTGACCCGCCAACACGCGGCGAACGAGCCGGAGGCGCCGATCGGATTGGGGCGCTACGGCGGGCTGGTCCCGGCCGCGATCGCCGTCTTCCGGTCCGCGTGGCACCCTGGACCCCCCGTGTCCGGGCCGCACCCGACCCGAGATCGGAGACGGACAGGGCTGGGGCGAGAGGAGGGCGCTCCGTGCTGACCCGCAGACCAATCCCCTGGTGGCACGAACCACCGCCGATCGGCGGCATTGAGCAGAAGGAGAGAGACATGAGCACCGTCACCCGACCTGGGCTACACCACATCGCGCTCACCGTGACGGACCTCGAGGCCAGCACCGCCTGGTACCAGCGAATCTTCGATATCGCACCAGTCATGGAGGACGCCCATGACGGCGGCTGGCAGCGACTGCTTGCGGACCCGGAGATGCGCTTAATCATCGTGCTGCATCGCCATGACGTGAACCAGGGCGAGGCGTTCTCGGAGCGACGGACCGGCCTTGATCACTTCGGCATGGCGGTGCCGACCCGCGCCGAGCTCGTGGCCTGGCAGTCGCATCTGGAAGCGATGGGGGTGGTGCGGGCGTCGGCGGCTGACCGCCCGTGCACCCAGTCTCCCATCTCCGACACGCCCTACGGCTCCATCCTGGTCTTCCGCGACCCCGACAACATCCAACTCGAGATGTTCTCCCCGCCGAACACCTGAGCCGAACACGTGAAAGGATGGACTGTTCCATCCTTGAGGCGGCTGAGTCGACACGACGTATTGGAAGGAGAGACGCTGATGCGCATGATGCTGAAGGTCAGCATTCCCGTCGAGAAGGGCAACGAAACCATCCGGGACGGCACCCTGTCGCAGAAGATGCAGGCGATCTTCGCGGACCTCAAGCCCGAGGCCGTCTACCTCGTCGACGATCAGGGGCGTCGCACGGCGATGATCTTCTTCGATCTGGCCGATGCCGCCGGGATCCCGGCGGCGGTCGAGCCGTTCATGCACGCGTTCAACGCCGACATCGAGTTGCACCCCGTGATGGTCCCCGAAGATCTGGCGAAGGGGATGCCTGCTGCCGTGGAGCGGCTGGAGCGGTACGGCTAGGCGCCTGGCCAGAGAGAGACGTGAGAAGGGGTGCCCTCGTCGGGGTGCTCCTTCTTCCTTCCCAGCATCGGGGTCTCGGCACCCAGATCCTTGGAAGTTGCCTGGCGGGGTTCGTAGGACGGGCGAAGCCGTTGACAACGTCGAGTGCAATCTGACGTTGCCTTCGGATCATCATTGAGAGCGGCTCAAGCGGCTAACATCGACCCTGTCAAAGCCATCCGACCTGACACTCATGGCGAGTAGCAGTGCGGCCGATACGACTGTCTAGCCGTGGACTTCGACGGTCAGGTCGGCGGCGTTGTTCGCCTCGTCAGCCTCAGCGACGTTGTCGCGCGGGTCGGCCATGGCCGTCAGGTGGTAGCTGCCGGGGCCGCTCGGCGCGTTCGCCTCGATGGTCACGTCGGCTGCTGCGCCGCGCTCCAGGTCGTTCCGCGAACAGGCCACCAGTGTGCCGGCATCGGGGCCGCTGGCGGTGAAGCGGCGGGTGCACACGAAGCCGGGCGCCGTCACCCGCACGTTCGAGAGCTCCGGCGGCACCTGCGCGCTCATGCTGGCAGCGTTCGTCGATCCGCCGTCGTTCCGCACCTGGATCGTCCAGCGGAATGGCTGGCCAGCCTGCACGTCGTCCAGGGGGCCGAACGCGACGCGCAAGTCGGGCCGGTCATCAGACGAGGCAACGGCTGACGACGACAGTGCAGCCCAGTCCGCCTGCTGGACACGCACCTGTTGTGCCACCCCGGCGGTCCGCTGCATCACGGTTGCTCGGCTGCTATGCGCGCCGGCCTGCGACGCGGCGACCGGCTGCCCCTCCACAGCCAGCACCGCCAACAGCACGGACAGGACGGCCTGCCAGTACCAGCGGCGAAGCGGCCGGCGGCCCGGTACGCGGCGCGACACCTGGGGCATATTGCTGACAACGAGGGATTCAAACATGGCCTATTCCGCACGATCTGGTCACTATGTGCAGCATCGCATGCGGTGGCCGCGCAGGCTGTCGGCTGCACCACAGTTGAAGCATCGAGGTGCTGACGCTGCCGCATCGGAGGCAGGATGGTCGCGTGGCGGGCCACAGCAGCACGGGCACCAGCGCCCAGGATCAGGCCCGTACTCCTATCATCGGCGGGAACGCGGCAGCGCAACAGGGTTGCGACATTGAATAGAGAAATCGCGCTAAAAGGTGGGGCTTGTGCTACTACTTGCGCTGCTTGTCGCGACGCAGCAATGGCAACGCCAGCCCGCACGCCAGCAGGGCGTCAACTAGCATGGTGCCGGCCAGTGCGCCGTAGCTGCCCAGGCCAATTGCTATGCCGCCCACACTGGACCCCAGCACGATGCCGCCCTGGTTCGTCAGCGACACCAGCCCGAGCACCGCGCCTCGGTGCCGCGACGAGAGATCTGCGCCCAGCGCCAACAGGGCCGGCCGGCTGCTGGCGTTAATCAGCCCGAACAGCGCGCCGCCGGCCGCCGAGATCAGCAACCCCGGCGTCAGGGTGAACAGGGCCAGCGCGACCGCCCCGGATACTACCTGCGCCACCACGAACAGCGTCGCCTTTGGGAGCCGGTCCCCGAGCCAGCCGCCGCCAATGGTCCCGACGATGTTGCCGACCGCCACCAGCACCAGCATCGGCGCGACGGCAACGGCATCCAGGCCGTAGCTGAGCATCAGGAAGGACGGCAGGTAGAGGACGCCCAGGTTGAACAGTGCCCGCTCGAACAGGTTGGCGGCCAGAATCGGCCAGAGGCCGGGCACTCCCAGCACCGCGCGATAGGTCGAGAGGACATCGGTCGGCGCGTGGTCGATGCGCGAGGCGGGGAAGGTCAGGCGGATCAGTAGGCCGAGCGCGAGCAGCAGCACGCCCGTCGCGGCGAACGCCCAGCGCCAGCCGAAGACGCCGCCAATCGCCCCGACCGCCGGTACCCCCGCGATGGCCGCAAAGCTGAACCCGAGGTTGACCCAGCCCATCGCCATGCCGCGTCGGTGCGGCGGGAACAGGTCGCCGGCTGCCGCCAGCACCGCCGCCGGCCCGAACCCGCCGAAGACGCCGGCCAGGACGCGCGTGACCATCAGGACGCCGTAGTCCGGGGCCAGCCCTGCGCCGATGGTGACGGCCCCCAGCCCGCCGAGCGCCAGCACGATCATCGGGCGGCGGCCCAGCCGGTCGGACAGGATGCCGGCGAACGGGGCGGCCAGCGCCCAGGACACGGCCATTGCGGCGGCCAGCAGCCCGGCCTGTCCGAGCGTGATGTCGAGGTCGCGGCCCAGGTCGATGAGCAGCGGCCCGAGCATGGTGACGCAGGTGGCGAAGCCGAAGATAGCGGCCATCAGCAGCAGCAGGACGCCCTTGCCCGCGTCGGCCTGCACCTCGTCGTTTGGCGCGACCGGCGGCACAGCCGTTACCGAGGCAGCATCAGCGACGAGGGGCACGCTCGGTTCTGGCTCAGGGGTCGAGGGGGGCATCGCCAGAGTGTAGCCGTCCCGCGCAGATGCTCGCGGATGCTATCATGAATGATGCTCCACTCAGCATCATTGGGGGCCATATGACGGTGCGGACGACTGTTCAAATCGACGATGCCATTATGGTTCGTGTTCGGAAAATCATCCCACGACGCGGCTTCAGTCAATTCGTGAATGAAGCGCTACTGGCCAGGGCTGATGCGATTGAGCAAGAGCGCCTCGACCGCGAGATGATTGAGGGGTATGTTGCGACACGCGCAGACCGCGAAGAGCTTGCACACGACTGGAAGGTCGTAGACGGCGAATCATGGCCTGGGTGATCGCCTTCCCATGAGCACGCCGTTCCCCCGCCGTGGCGATGTCCACTGGGTGCATCTGGATCCGACGGTCGGCTCTGAGATTGCGAAGACTCGTCCGTGCCTGATGGCGCACGCTCTCCGGATGTGGGGGAGTCTCACGGCCTCGCCCTGGGTGCCTGACGCTTGGCGGCGTCTTTTGAATTGCGTTTACTCCCGGCTGG
>JBBQBU010000472.1:0-4886 GCA_038318015.1 Chloroflexota bacterium
CTGCACGGGCGCGCGGGCTAGGCTACCGGCGGCCCGCAGACGGCCACTGGTACACAACGGGAACGGGGCGTGAGGGGGGAGCGATGAACGACCAGCCGCAGACTGCTGACCGCGTGGTCCAGATCGCAGCGTTGCGAGCATCCATGGAGCAGGCGCTTGGGGGGCTGGGCGTGCCGGCCGATCACGCGCAGCAGATCGCTGACGTGCTGCTCGACGCCGAGTTGCGTGGCTACGACGACCACGGCGTCTTCTTCCTGGGTGAGTTGTTCAGGTGGTTCAAGGCCGGGGCGCTGAACCCCGCGCCGAACATCCGCGTGGTGCAGGAGTCCGACTCGGCGCTGGTGCTGGACGGCGACAAGGGCTGTGCGGTGGCCGCGTCGTATCAGGCGATGCGCTGGTGCGTCGAGCGCGCCGCCGAGCGCGGCATCGCCACGGCCGGCATCCGCAACTCCGGGCACTTCGTCGCGGCTGCCCCCTTCCCGACCTGGGCGGCGCAGCAGGGGTACATCGCAATGGCGGCGGCGAACGTGGTGCCGCTGATGCCGGCCCCCGGTGGCCGCACCAAGACGCTCGGCACCAACCCGTTCTGCTTCGCCGCGCCAACCGGCCTCGACTACCCGCTCGTCTTCGACATGGCGACCAGCGCCATCGCCGGCTTCAAGGCGCGCATCCTGGCGCAGCAGGGAAAATCCGTGCCCGAGGGGCTGGTGATGAACGCACAGGGCCGCCCGACCACGGACCCCGGTGACCTGGACCGGGGCGGCTCGCTGGCACCGTTCGGCGGGCACAAGGGGTTCGGGCTGGCGCTGATGGTGGAGATCCTGGCTGGCGTCCTGACGGGCGCGCAGTTTGGGCAGAACGCCGGCGTGGTGAACGGCAAGGAAGGGCATTTCTTCCTTGCGCTGAACCCGGACATCTTCATGCCGCGCGCTGAGTTCACGGCGCGCATGGACGAGTTGCTGGGCTGGGTCAAATCAGGCGAGAAGATCGAGGGGGTGGAGGAGATCGTCTACCCCGGTGAGCGCGGCCAGCGGCGGGCAGCCGGTTTGCTGGCGTCCGGGCAAGTGACGCTGGACCACGTGGCATGGCGCATCCTGTCGGAGGTCTGCGCTGACACCGGCGTGGCGCTGCCCGCGTCGTCGTAGGAGCCAGTCACCCCGTTGGCAGCGACGCACCAGGAATGGCGGCCCTCACCCCCCGACCCCCTCTCCCGCAAGGGGGCTAGGGGGTGAGGGCCGTCTGTGGTGGCAGGCTCGCCGATGGCGAGGCCCCTGGCCCGTCGCTCCTAACGGTCAACCGCCGCCGGGGCCGCCCGTCAGGCCCGGCTCGGTCATGCCGGATGGGTCGAGCAGCCGGCCAAGTTCAGCGGCCGACAATGAGGTCATCTCGCGGGCAACCTCGCGAATGGTGCGGCCAGAAGCGTACGCTTCCTTGGCGATAGCGGCCGCCGCGTCGTAGCCGATCTCGGGGGCCAGCGCCGTGGTCGTCATCAGGCCGCGCTCGACCATCTCCGGACCGTGAGCTGTCGCCGTCAGCCCTTCGATGCAGTTGGTGGTGAAGTTCTCGGCGGCGTGCGCCAGCAGTTCGATGGACTGCAGCAGGTTGTACGCCGCCACCGGCATCATCACGTTCAACTCGAAGTTGGAGCCCTGGAGCGCCGCGAAGGCGACAGTCTGGTCGTTGCCGACGACCTGCCCGACGACCTGGCAGACGGCTTCCGCGATGACCGGGTTCACCTTGCCCGGCATGATCGAGCTACCCGGCTGCAGGACCGGCAGGTCGATCTCGGCGAAGCCGGCGCGGGGGCCGGAGGCCATCCAGCGCAGATCGTTGGCGATCTTCGCCATGCTGATGGCGATGGTCCGCAGCACGCCGCTGGTCTCCAGCAGGGCGTCGAGCGTGTTCTGCGCCTGGAAGTGATTGTCCGTCTCCCAGACCTTGACCCCCGACATCTCGGTGAGGATCTTCGCTGCCCGCGCCGCAAACTCCGGGTGGGCGTTGATGCCCGTTCCGACGGCCGTGCCGCCGAGTGGCAAGTCGCCAAGCTCCTCCTGCGCGTGCTGGAGGCGGCGGATCGCCCGCTTCGCCTGCCCGGCGTACCCCTGGAACTCTTGCCCGAGTCGTACGGGCGTGGCGTCCTGCAGGTGCGTGCGCCCGGTCTTGATGACCGGCATCAATTCGACAGCCTTCTTCTCCAGCGCCGCCTGGAACTTCTCCAGCGCCGGGATCAAGTCTTCCTTGATGGCGACGAGCGCCGCAAGTTGGATCGCGCTCGGGATCACGTCGTTGGACGACTGACAGATGTTGACGTGGTCGTTCGGGTGGACCGGCGTGCGCGAGCCAATCTGGCCGCCGAGTAGCTCAATCGCCCGGTTGGCGATCACCTCATTGGCGTTCATGTTCGTCGAGGTGCCAGAACCAGTCTGGAACAGCACGTCCACGACGATCTGGTCGTCGCGCCGGCCGTCCACGATCTCCTGGGCTGCCTTGACGATGGCGTCGGCAAGGCCGGCGTCCAGCAGGCCAAGGTCGGCGTTGACGCGCGCCGCCACCAGCTTGATCAGGCCGAGCGCCCGCACGAAGCGGCGCGGCGGTTGCAGGCCGCTGGCTGGAAAGTTCTTGACAGCGCGCATGGTGCTCGCGCCGTAATAGGCACCGTCTGGGACTTCCAGTTCACCCATGGTGTCGCGTTCGATGCGACGTACCGGACCTCCGGCCATGGTGTTACCTCCGAGTCGATGTCACCCCTGAATGGTCGCTGGAAGTCTACCACTCGCCCGCCCCCGGCCCCGCCTGCTGCGCGTCGCGGTTGAACGCCCTGGTGCCGTCAAGCTACGCTCAGGCTGGTGCACTCTCGCGCAGGGACGGACCCGCGCGAGCAGCACCGGCGAACCGGCCGGATTGGGAGTCGTCCGGCGACCGGTCACGCGTCCGCGCGGCCCCCTCGGGCGAGGGCCTCATGCGGCGTGCTTCCAGAGTACGCATGTATCCAGATTGTCAGGAGGGTGTCATCGTGCCATTCGGAGGCCTTGACTGGCTCGCCTTGACCCACGAGGAAGCGCTGGAGCCAGATCTGCCGATCTGCGACCCACACCACCATTTCTGGGACCGCCGGACCGAGCGCGTGCCGTACGGGCGCTACCTGCTCGACGAACTCCTCGGCGACATCGAGAGCGGCCACAACGTACGCAGCACCGTCTTCATCGAAGCGCGCGCGATGTACCGCGCCGACGCCTCGGACGAGATGATGCCGGTTGGCGAAGTCGAGTTCGTCCAGGGGCTGGCAGCAGCCAGCGCCAGCGGCGTGTACGGTCCCAGTCGGGCGGCCGCAGCCATCGTCGGTCACGCCAACTTGAACCTCGGCGACCACGTGGCACCGGTGCTGGAGGCGTTGCAGGCTGCCAGCCCGAACCGATTCCGGGGCATTCGCCATTCCGTGACCTGGGACAAGCACCCCGAACTGGAGAACACGGCCGCCCATATCGGCGAGGGCCAGCTAAACAGCGATCAATTCCGGGCCGGCGCCCGGACCCTGGCGAAGATGGGCTTCTCCTTCGAGGCCTGGCTCTGGTTCCCGCAGTTGCCCGAACTCACCGCGTTCGCCAAGGCCGTGCCCGATCTGCCCATCATCCTGAACCACATCGGCGGCCTGCTTCGCACCGGCCCCTACGCCAACCGCAATGACGAGGTCGAAGCGACCTGGCGCAAGGGGATCGCCGGCGTCGCTGCATGCCCGAACGTCAACGTGAAACTCGGCGGAATCGGCATGCCCCGCACGGGCTTCGACTGGCACGAACGCGAGAAGCCGGTCGGCTCCGAGGAGATGGCGGCGGGGATGGCACCCTGGATCACCTACTGCATCGAGCAGTTCGGCCCGACGCGGTCGATGTTTGAGAGCAACTTCCCGGTGGACAAAGTGTCCTCGTCGTACACCGTGCTGTACAACGCCTTCAAACGCCTGTCGTCTGGCCACTCACCCTCAGAGCGGGCGGCGCTGTTCCACGACACGGCGACGCGCGTCTACCGAATCGACGCCTGAGCGTTGCAGCTATCAGGGGACGTTCTCGGTGGGATCTGCGCTGCACGGTCGGATTGAACGCCCGCGAAGGATCGCACCGCCTTGCTGGCTCGGGGCAGTGCGATCCGTTCCCGTTCTCCCGGCACACGCGCGGCAGCGTAGGAGAAGGGCTACTCAGGCAGGCGCGTTGACTGCCAGGTCACCATCTGCCAGTGGCCGCCACGGTTGGCGTAGACATCGGTGAACCGCACACCAAAGGAGTTTGGCTTCCCGTTCGACGACACGGTGATCCTGGCCACACCCGTCACCACCACCGCATCGCCGAGATCTTGCGCCACCACGTCCGATGCCTCGATGGACTGGTAGACCGTCGAGCCGGCCTCCATGTTCCCGATCAGACTCTGCTTCGTATCGACGCGGGCCGACGAATGCGTGTAGATAAGGTCGTCCGCCAGGATCTCCTGGAGCGCGCCGCTGTCCTGCTGGCACATGGCCGCCATGCGCTTCCTGTCCAGGTCGATGATTGCTTGCCCGTTGCCTGTCATCTTGCCGTACCCCTTCATGCGCTGCTCGTAGATCGTCCCTGAGCACGGTACCCTGGCGCGCGTGATGCCGTCGAGTGGCCCGCGTGCAGGTAGCCTGCGCCGCCGCAGCCGCCGCCCATGCCAGGGCGTGCAGCACGAGACAGGGGCAGCCCAGGTGGCCGGGTGGGGTACGCTGTGACGACAACCTGCCGAACTGCTTCAATCACCAGATCGAACGAGTCCTGGTGGATGTCGTGGCTGCCGTCGCCGGCAACGATGGGGCGTGCGGACGGGCCAGATGCTGGCCCAGAAGGTGCATCAGCGTGGCACGTCGCCAGAAGGCT
>JBBQBU010000473.1:0-4884 GCA_038318015.1 Chloroflexota bacterium
GCGCCCAATTCTGGCTCGGAAGTATCACCTTGACCGCCGAACAAGTGGCGGGGGTCGTGAAGAGGCCGGGAAGCTGGCCCGAAGTGCCCAAAACCGAGTCAGAATACTCGACTAGACAGAAGGTTATGCAATCGCCCTGGGGTAACACATCGAACGGGCTATAAGAGCTACCCATGTGTGCTACGCGGTACAGAACCTTATAACGAGATGTGTCTCAGAAGGGCTGGTGCGGTGCGGCATCTCGCGGTGGCGCCAGCGTGGTCGTCGCGTTCTCGACAACATGTGCGGCGACCACCGTCTGCACGTCACTGGCAGCCACGGTCCGGCCGCGCACCGCAGCGGCCCAACAGCGCCGGTGGCGCGCAGAGGGAGCATCCCTGCCCCTGCTCGCAGCCGAGCACCTGGAGTTGGTGCAACTGGTCAGCCGTCTCGATGCCCTCACCGGTGACGTGCAGGTTCAGCGTTCGGGCAAGGTCAATGATTGATCTGATCAGGTGAGCGCGTAACGGGCGCTGTCCACGCCCTGGCACATGGCTTGCGTTTCCCTCGGCGCGGTGGGGGCAGTCCAGGCGCAGCGGAGCGCGGGCACCCCGCCCGAACGTGTCGCCCCCCCTGTACCTGCCGAAGGAGAGCCGCGCGGTGATTGAGCGTCACAACGAGAGGGAGAGTGCCCTGGACCATGCCCCGGCCATAACACACCGGATGCCGCTGGTGGACGCCCCGCCAGCCGCCTCCTGCGCGATCTCGGTGGTCATCCCCGCGCGCAACGAGGCCGGGTCGGTGCTCACGTCGCTGGCGGCGCTGGCCGAGCAGCGGGGACTTGACGGCCGACCGTTCCCGCGCGCGACCTATGAGGTCATTCTGCTGGCGAACAACTGCCAGGACCAGACGGCCCAGGTGGCCCGGTCGCTGGCGGCGCGCGCGCCCGACTTCGCGCTGCATGTGGTTGAGGTTGCCCTGCCGCCGGCCCTGGCCCACGTCGGCTTTGCGCGCCGGCTGGCGATGGACGAGGCGCACCGTCGTTTCGCCGCCATCCGTCACCCGTGGGGCGTCATCGCCACGACCGATGCGGACACCGTGGTCGCACCGACGTGGCTCGCCGCCACCCTCCGCGAGGTTGAGCGCGGTGCCGACGTGGTGAGCGGACGCATCCTGATGAACGACTACGAACGACAGGCCATGACACCGGCCGTGCGTCGCCGCTACCTGTACGATGTCGGCTATCAGGCGCTGGTCAATGAGGTGACGGCGCACATTGACCCGCAGCCGCATGACCCGTGGCCTCACCACCATCAGTTTCTCGGGGCCAGCATGGCGCTGACGGCCAGTGCCTATCGGCGCGTGGGCGGGCTGCCGGTCGTGCGGTCCAGCGAGGATGTGGCACTCGCACGCGCACTCTGCCACGCCGACATCGGAATCCGGCACAGCCCGGATGTGCGCGTGTCAACGTCTGGCCGGCTGCACGGTCGTGCCCCAGGTGGCATGGCCGCGACGCTGGCTGCATGGTCCGCGCTCGGGACGCAGGCCGACCACTACGATGTACCGGCGGCGTCGGCGATGGTGGCGCGCGCGACCGGCGGCCGGTCCCTGCGCGACCAGTGGCAGCGCATCCAGGCCGGCGTCACCACCTGCCCCAACGAGTTGGCGCGCCTAGCCGAGGCGACCGGTGTGGCCACGCCCCGGCTCCGCGAGGCGCTCCAGGAGCATCAGCGGTTCGGCACGCTGCTGGAAGCCGTGGAGTGCGTCGCAACGTGGCCGGGCAGCGACGCGATGTCAGATGTGCGTGTCGCCATAGCCGAGTTGCGCGCGTGGCTGGCAGCGCGTCGCAGATGCAGCGTGCCGGCGCAGCACCAGCGGCAACATCGCGAACCGCTGGTGCTGCCGGAGCGACCGGCCATTGGCTCGCTGCGCGGCACCGGCTATGCCCTGCCGCTCTCTGCCCTCGCTGACGCCGAACCAGAGGCCGTCCAGCCGTTCGCGCCGCCCCACAAGTGGCGTAGCCAGCCACGGGTGGCGTCGCCGCGAACCGCTGGAGCACCCTCGTTTCTGCCTGCCGAGCAGCCGTGCCCTATGCCTGCACGACCTGGCCTCCCTTGACGATCACGCGGGGTTGCAGGCGCTGGCGGGCCGTGCGCTCCACGTCCCCCGAGTCGTAGAAGGTGAACGTCCCCTCTTGTAGCTCCCAGGCCACCACGTCGGCGGCCATCCCGAGCCGCAGGCCGCCTACCTCGTCGGCCACGCCCATCGCCCGTGCGGAGTAGACGGTGGCACGCGCCAGCGCCTCCTCGAACGACAGGCCCAGGTAGACGAACTTCATCACGGTGGTGGCAAGGTCAAAGACCGGACCGTGCAGGTTGTAGACGTGCAGATCGCTGCTGATCGTGTTCGCCACGAACCCCTGAGCAAGCGCCCGCTCGGCCACGTCCCACGAGAAACTGCCGCGCCCGTGCCCCACGTCGAACAACACGCCACGGTCGGCGGCGGCGCGGACCTCGCTGCGGACCTTGCCGTTCTCGTCTAACGTGCCGTCCTCGTTGCCGTGATAGGCGTGGGTCAGTACGTCGCCAGCGACCAGATGCTCGAGGATCTCGGTGATGCTGACTTCGGTGTTGCCGGGGTGGATCATCAATGGCACGCCAAGTTCGTCGCACAACTCGCGGCCCAGGCGCAGCGCCTCGGCACCGTTGCTGCCCACCAGCGGGCGGCTCATCCGCAGCTTGATCCCCTTCACCACGTCGCGGTTCGCCCGCACAACCCGCGCCGACAGCGCATTGTCCACGTTGCGGATGTCCTCAAGCTCACCGACGACCGGTGACACCATACCGGTGGTCGAGAGGTTCAGCAGCGCGTAGACGCGCGTCTGCGCCACGTCGATGACCGACCGGCGGAACCCTGAGAACGTCCAGGCACCGGCCGACCCGAGATCAAGCACGGTGGTTGCGCCCGTCGCGAGACAGGTCGAATCAACCTCAATGCCGTAGTGCGACGCGCCCTCGTAGACGTGCACGTGCAGGTCTACCAGGCCGGGCGTCACCAGCAAGCCGGAGCAGTCGATCACCCGGCGTGCCCGCGCGCGGGGAATCATGTCCTCAACCAGCACGACGCGCCCCTGCGCCAGCCCGACTTCCTTCTTCGCGCGCAACCCCTGGCTCGGATCGACGACGGTCCCGCCCGTCAGCAGCAAGTCAAGCGGCGGGGTGGTGGCCTCGGTCAACATCGGCGGCTCCCTCGCTGAACGATCATGCGCCAGCCGGCCGCGACCGGCCGGCGCTCGCCGAGAGGATAACTGGAAGCAGTACACGGCCCCCGGTCACGACGACTCAGGACGACCCAGAAACGTGGAGGGCGGCCCAGCGACGGGCGAGACGCGGGCAGTGGCTGTGGGGCGAATCGTCGATTCGCCCGTCTGTATTGGCCGCCCCTCCGCTACGTCCGTCGGCGGGGCAGGCCAGCATCCGCAAACGCCTTGGCGAGCACCGCGTACGACTGGGTGGCAACGACAAGCGGGGCGTACCCCGGCCGGTGCTGCACCATAAAGCTGATTTCGATGTCTACGAACCCGTCGTAGCCCACGCGGTCCAACGCCTTCAGGATCTTCACGTAGTCGCAGGTGCCTTCGCCGGGGATCAGGAACTCGTGATCGGGGGCGACGCCGCGCTCGTCTTTCACCTCGACATGCGCCGACTGCGGGCCAAGCTGCGCGATGACGGCGTCGATGTCCATGCCTTGCGTGTTGAAGTGGCTCGTATCCAGGTCGATCTTCAGCGCGGGCGAATTGACCTGTTCCAGCAGCCACAACACGTCATCTGGGTTGCGGAGGGCGCTGCTGACGTGCGGCTCAATGACGGCGACGACGCCCGCGCGTTCGGCGTGTCGCGCAAGCTCCGCGAGTCGCTCGACCAGGAGGTGCTTCGCGCCGCCCCAGTCCTCGGGACGTCCGCCGGCCGTCAGGCAGAGCGGCAGCGGATGGCCCGGCCGTTGCATATCGGCGGCAAGGTCGATGTACCCGTGGAGCAGCGCGAGATTCTGTGCCAGTTCGTCGGCGCTGTCGGGCAACAACGAGGTCTGCCCCGAGAGGCCGCACAACTCCAGGTCGTAGTGGTCGAACAGCGCCAGGATGCGCGTCCGCTCGGCTGCGTCCAGGTTGGCGGCGTCGGTCGTCCAGCCCGGCTTGATACCCATCGTGTACCCGTCGAAGCCGAGACGTGCACAATGCTCGACCGCCACGTCGATCGGCACGGTGGGCATGCCCCAGCCGCCGTGTGAGAGCAAGATCGCCATACGTGTCCTCAGGTGTCCAGAATGGCTCAGGTGGGCCACGGGCGGCGCGCCGCCTCGGCCGGCATTGTAGCCCGAGGATGCCCACAGGTCGGGCGCATCGCTGGTGCGAGACCGGGGTGTCAGCCCGCTTCTCCGGAGCAGGGGTATAATGCGCCGCTGCCGGACGCTGTCGTTCGGCCAATCAGGAGGCACCATGGCATCGAAGGTCAAGTATGCCGCTGTCGGGTGTGGGGGCATGGGTCGCCGCCACATGCGGGGCATGGCTGAACTCTACAAGTCGCCCCAGTGCAACATGGAACTGGTCGCCGTCTGCGACCTGAAGCCCGAGCAGGCCAATCTGTTGGCCGACGAGGCCGAGGAGCTGTTAGGGACGCGCCCGCTCGTCTTCACCGACATCGCGCAGATGGCCCGCGAGGTGCCCGACCTCCAGGCGGCAGATGTCACCGTCGAGAGCGGCTTTCACCACGCCGTCGCCATCGCCGGCATGGAAGCGGGCCTGCATGTCATGTGCGTGAAGCCGGTAGCCGTCTCGATTCGTGGCTGCACCATGATGATCGAAACGGCTCAGCGAACCGGCAAGGTGCTCTCGGTAGCAGAGAACTT
>JBBQBU010000474.1:0-4838 GCA_038318015.1 Chloroflexota bacterium
CGGAGCGGCGGCGGGGGGGTCGCGGTCCTCGTCGGAGTTGCCGTGCTGGCCTTCGGGTTGCAGGTCTGGCCGCTGGTGCTGGCCGGGCGGTATCCGCTGGCAGGGTACAACCCGCTGGTCGGCGGGGTCCGAACGGCCGAACACGCCATTCCGGTGGGCTGGGGCGACGGCCTGGACGCCGCCGGTGACCGCATCCGTGAACTGGCCGGGCCGCGCATGGTCGTCACGGCGATCTGGTCGCCATTGCGGGTCAACTTCGGGGCGCACGCGCCGGGGCCGGTCGTCTCGGATCGGCAGTTGGCGCAGGCGGACTTCTACGTGGACTATATCCACGCCCGGCAGCGCGGCCTGACGCCACGCCAGTTCGTCGGCCGCCGCCCCGACGCGACCGTCACCATCGGCGGCGTAGACTACGCGCGCATCTACCGCCTACGCTGACCCGCTCGCCCGAAAGTTCCCGCGCCCGCTCGCACGAGAGGTCTGGGGGTGAGGGAGCCGCACGCATGGGCACGTTACGCACTGGCACGCAAGCTGGTACTCAAGGAGGAGTTCAGATGGCCGCCTCATCCGCCCCGGCCCGCGTCATCATCGACACTGACCCCGGTCTTGACGATACCGCCGCGATCCTGTTCACCCTGGCCTGCCCCGAGCGCGTCACCGTCGAACTGATAACGACCGTCTTCGGCAATACCTCGATCGAGGATGTGACCCGCAACGCACTCGCCATCCTCGACGTGGCCGGCCGGACCGACATCCCCGTCTACCAGGGGGCCGCGCGCCCGCTGCTGCGCGAACCGAACTAGTCCCCGCACATTCATAGCTCGGATGGCCTGGGCGGGCTGTCGGCAGACTACCAGCCGAGCGGCTCCGTCCGGCCCGGCATCGCCGCTGCCCGCATCGCCGAGCACATCATGGCCTCGCCCGGCGATATCACGCTGATTGCCCTCGGGCCGCTGACCAACGTGGCGTTAGCGCTGCACCTGGAGCCGCGCATCGCCAGGGCGGTCAGACAGATTGTGCTGATGGGCGGTGCCGTGCACGTGCCCGGCAATGTCTCGCCGGTCGCCAGCGCCAATATGCTGAACGACCCGGACGCCGCCGCCGTCGTCTACAACTCCGGCGCGCCGCTGGTTCAGGCCGGCCTGGACGTGGCCCGCCCGACCATCATCACCCCGGCCTTCCTGGCCCGCATCGCCGCGACGGACACGCCTCAGGCGAAGATGCTGACCCGCGTGGCCGAGGCCAACATCGCGTCGTACAAGATCAGCCTCGGCGACGAAGGCGGCGCGCGCTTCAATGATCTGCCGACGGTCGCCTACGTGGTTGACCCGACGCTGTTCCGGGTAGAGCGGCACGCGGTCCTGATCGAGACGACTGGCACTTACACCACTGGCATGACGGTCGTGGACTGGCGCGGGCAGTTCGGGCGGCCGGCGAATACGGACGTGCTGATGGGCATTGACGCCGCCCGACTGGTGGAGATGTTCACCGAACGACTGTCGCGCGCCTAGCGTCGCTGCCCGGTACCGCCGCGCCACAGCCGATGGCCTCGTACCCGGCCGCACGCTGGCGGTCAGCGGCGCGGCGGCTCGCCGGGGGCTTCAGGGTCGTCAGGAGCTTCAAAGAGCGCGCCCCAGCCCGGCCGATCTGAAGCATCGGGGGCGGACGGCAAGGGTGCCGCGCTCGCCGGCTCCCCTGCGGCAACGTCGGCTGCCGCGCCTGCCGTCCGATCGTCGGCGTCCTGTGCGGCGGCAGCCATGAAGGACGGCAAGGCCGCGTGCTCAGCGTCATGGTCGGCGTGGTCCCGGTCGTCATCGTCTGACGGATCGGTCGGAATGGGGGCATCATCGGGATTGACTGGCCCCGCCGCACGGTCCGGCGCTGGCGGCCCGGCCGGCCCGTTCGACACCGATTCCAGCGCGGCGGCTTCGGCCAGGGTCGCCGCCTGGGCAGCCTTGTCCTCAGGCACGGCCGGGGCAACGACGGCTTCCAGGTAGCGCCACATCGCCTTGAGGGCGGCAAGGCGGCGCTCACGCGACACAACCAGGAGCGCCTGCCCTTCACAGACGGCGTTGGCGTTGTGAAAACGGCTGCCGCTGCTCAACAACTGGGCCGCGCGGCTCGCCATCCCCAGCGCATCGACCATACCGACGTGGGCGTCGGCGAGTACAGCCGGCGGCTTCACGTCTTCCAGGGAGCGACTCATCTTGGCCGTCTCCCTGCGATGATTGGCGGCAACGTTGCCGAGCCGCTCGCTGTCCGAGAACAGCGTGGCCTGCTCTAACCAGTACTGGTACAGCAGTTCAGCCCGGTCAACCATCGGCAGGACATCATGCGCGTAAGCTTCAAGCACGTCCACCGGCGGTGGCGGCGTACGCATAATGAGGCGACCGAGTGCGGCGAACGATGGGAAGGCTGGCATCGCTAGGTGACGATACTGACCCGAGGTGTGTGGCGGCAAGCGCAGCCCGGTATGCGTGGGCCGACGGGCACCACAAACGACAGGATGCCATCCGTGGGGGTGGCTGGCAGCGGCAAACCGCTGCCGCCAGCGCAATCATGGAGCAACGAAAAGGGGCTCCCTCGCGAAAGGACCCCCTTTTCTCTATGCCGTTCGATCTGCTTTAGCCAGGATGTCACCCTTCGGCCTCTTGTCGGCCTATGAGTACTGCCGTCGCCGCGCAAATGCACAGCAGTGTTTCGGCAGACTGCGTTTCATCCCTGAAGGGTGCAAGCCTGGGGTTGACACCGGCCCCGCGCCCGAATGGAGCGAGGCCTTACCTGTCGACCTGCCAAACACCAAACTCGATGCGAGTTCTGGTCATATCGAACTCCTCCTCATCGTTGAAGCTGCGTTCTTGACCACCAGCGCTGGTACATTCAGCCTACCACCGCGCCTGCCGTTTCGTCAATGGTTGGCCAGAATCCCAAAACCCTGGTCACCGTGTGCCCTTCTCCATCTGCACCCTTGACCGCCGCGCCGGTGCAGCCGTACCCTCCTGGTAGGGGCGCTGACGCGCGCCGTAACGTGCCACGATTCGCCAGTCAGCCGCTGGAGCAGCCGCGATGGTAGCGACGAGCAAGCAAGAAGCCCAGGCGGGCCAGGCGCTGTCGGTAGCGCGGGTCCAGGCGCGGGTGCAGCCGCGCCCCATTGATGCCATCTCGGCGCTGCTGCTGCCCTACGATGACCAGGGCGGCCCAGACTGGGCCGCCTACGCCCGGAACCTTGACCTGACCACTGGTGCGGGCATCCAGCCAGCCGTCAACATGGACACCGGCTACGTCCACCTGCTGACGCCCAATGAGCGCACGCAAGTACTGCGCGAGACGGCCCAGACGCTCCAGGGGCGGCCGTACGTGGCGGGCGCGTTCGTGGAGGGCCGCACCGGCAGCGGCACCACCGGTGACGTGATCGCGGCCTACAGTGCAGAGGCCGAGCAGATTCGGGCGCACGGCGGCACCCCGATCCTGTTCCAGAGTAGCGCCCTCACCGCCCTGGAGCCAGCCGAGATCGTCCGCGTCTACGCGACCATCGCCGCGCGCTTCGGCCCGGTCCTCGGCTTCGAGTTGGGCACGATGTTCGCGCCGTTTGGCCGCATCTATCCGCTGGCGTTGTTCGCGGAGTTGCTCCAGATTCCGGGGCTGGTCGGCCTCAAGCACTCGTCACTCGACCGCGCGCGTGAGTTCCAGCGCCTGGAGCTGCGCGACCGCGTGCGGCCCGACTTCAAGGTCTACACTGGCAATGACCTCGCCATTGACATGGTGATGTACGGCAGCGATTACCTGCTCGGGTTGTCGGCGTTTGCGCCGGAGGCGTTCGGGCTGCGTGATCGACTCTGGGCGGCCGGGGACGCGCGCTTCTTCGGCCTGAACGACGTGCTGCAATACCTGGGGGCGTTTGCCTTCCGGGGGCCGGTACCCGCCTACAAGCACAGCGCCGCCCAGTTCTTGCACCTGCGGGGCCGCATCAGGATGGCGAACACGCACCCGCGCTCGCCGATGCGGCCGGCGTCTGACGTGGCGATCCTGGGAGAGCTGTCGCGGCGGCTCGACGCCGAGGTGGCAGCGATCCAGGCCGGACCGCCCGTTCATTCGGCACCTGATGTCGGCGGGCCGGTCTGCGGCGTCGCCCCGGCTGCCGAGGCGGTGGTCCGCTGATGCCACGACCACTCCGGCTGGCAGGTAACACCATCGCCACACCTGACCTGTCGGCCCACGACGCCGTGCGGTTCTTCGCGTCGCTCGGGCTAGACGGCGTGGACTTTCTCTGCGACGAAGCATCCGGCGTCACGCCCGACTTGGATGCCCCGGCTCGCCACGCGTTGCGGCAGGCGATAGCCGATGCCGGCCTGGAAGCAGGCTGCCTGCGCCAGTACATGCGCGAGTTACACAGCCCTGATGCGGCTTTGCGGCGGGCGCACATTGACGGCCTGAAGCGGCACGTCGATCTGGCGGTAGACCTGGGCTACGGCATCGTGCGGCTGTTCGCGGGCCGCGAGGTGCCGGCCGCCGACTGGGAGCCGCACTGGTCGCGCCTCATCGACGGCATCGTGGAAGCGGCGACCTATGCGGCGCAGGCCGGCGTCATCATTGGCGTGGAGAACCACCACGGCACAATGACCGACTCCGCGGTCCGCACGATGCGCGCGGTGCACGAGGCGAGTCTGCCGAACGTCCGCGTCGTCTACGA
Source organism: Chloroflexota bacterium (assembly GCA_038318015.1). Classification (GTDB taxonomy): domain Bacteria; phylum Chloroflexota; class UBA6077; order UBA6077; family JACCZL01; genus JADZEM01. The sequence continues at coordinate 4,691 of JBBQBU010000474.1, forward strand.
CCAGGCCAACATCACCGGCGGCCAGCACGAGCCGTGGGATGAGGCGCTGCGGCTCCAGGCTGGCTACATCGTGGCGGTGGACGTGAAGGACATCGACGTTGGCGGACCAGGCGGGCAGAAGCGCGTCCGGCCGCTGGGGGCGGGCGTC
>JBBQBU010000475.1:0-4832 GCA_038318015.1 Chloroflexota bacterium
GATGGTTGGCGCTGGAGCCTGCATGTTCGGGCCGCTTGCCGCAACCGCCAGCGCTGCTGACCTGTTCGCCGAACTGCGGAACTTCCCCGGCGTCGTGCTGGTGCCGCCGGCCGCGCTCCTGCCGTTCAGCGACCTGGACCCATGGCGCGTCGAACTCAATCGGCCGCGCGCTGGTACCCCCGGCCCGCTTCGAGGCCGCTACCTCGTCCAGTACCGCGACCCGCAGCATGGGACCGGCAGCGCCCAGATTGGCGGCACCCTCGGCCGCGACGAGTTCAACCAGACCACGATGACGCTGGCACTGCGAAGCTTCAAACGGTGCCCTGCTGACGCTACCTACTGCACCGAGAACGTCGGAGGGCAGGACGACACGGCGCCCGCCTCGGAGCTGTTTCGCGGCTTGCTGGTGGGGGACAATGACGCCGTTGCCGAACACGTCGTCTGCTGCGGCGGCCACTACTGGTCACTGTCCTGGTTCGACGTGCCGCGCGACATGACGTATACGCTGGTCTTCGTCGGCCCGGTTGCGGACGCGTACAGCGGCACGATCTCGCCGGACAACGCCGCGCAGGCCGCCGCCATCGCACAGGTTGCGGCGATGCTGACGCCGCTGGAATAGCCAGCAGCAACCGTTGGCGCGACGCACGTGGTCCGAAAGGTGCAATGACGCTCCCAATGCGCCGCCCTGCTTGAGCCTGGCCGGCGCAGCGCACGAGGAGTCTCATGGAGAGCGAGCCAACCAATACCTGCACCCCCGACCGCGCGACCGCGCCGTCCGGGTCGCCCGAGTCGGATTCCGCAGCCGCGCCGTCGCCGGCCCCGCCCAACAGCCTGCCCGCAGATCTCAAGCCAGAGTCCGTTCGCGTCGAGCGCGTGCTGACGGACGAGCTCGCGGCAGTTGACTCGCCGGAGGCTGCCGATCGCGTGGCCGAGCGCATCGAACAGTTAGCGGCCGGAATCGAGGAGGGCACGCGCGGCACGCAGGCCGCCGATGCCCCGGGGGACGCTGCCGATGCGGTAGAGCGCGCCGCCGCGTACGGGCCGAAGGCCGCCTGTGCCGCCGATGTCCTGACCGAGACGGCGGCGCAAGCTGTCGCGCCGAGTGTCCACGCGCCGGCCGCCGCACACGCCGCCGGCGCGATCCTGCCGCCCGGCGACGATGCCCCAACGCCGGAAGCCCGGCGTGGCCGTCGCCTGCTCAGCGCGGCGATGTTGCGGCGCATGGGCCGGCTCCAGGCGCTCGACACGATGCTGTTTCTGAGCATCAACCGGCTACCGCACCCGCACGTCGCCAACGTCATGGCTGACGGCATCACGCTCGTCACCACTGGCGGCTGGATCTGGCTGCTCGGGTTGGCGGCGGCGCGCGTGAAGGGCGTCTCAGACAGTCAGCGCGCCTTCAGGCTGGCCGCGCCCTGCATCATCGGCGCGACCTCGGCCGTCGAGTGGCCGATTAAGTCACTGTTCCGTCGGAAGCGGCCGTTCATCGACGTGGTGCGCGCGCTGGTGATCGGCCGGCGTCCAGACGGCTTCTCGTTCCCGAGCGGCCACACGGCAGCTGCATTCTCCGGGGCCTGGATCGTCAGTACGGTCTACCCGCAGCGAGCGCCGGTGTTCTTCGCGTTAGCCTCATGCGTCGGGTTCAGTCGCATCTACGTCGGGGCGCACTACCCCGGTGACGTGCTGGTCGGCGCGACACTTGGCATGGTCATCGCCGAAGCGATTCGCCGCTTCGTCCACTAGGCCCGGGCACTCGGTCCCACGAAGACCCCTCACTCCCAGCCCCTCCCACAAGTGGGAGAGGGGAACCGGGGCGGTTAGCGGTGGCGCAGGCGCGGGTCCAGGATGTCGCGCAGGGCGTCGCCCGCGAGGTTCCAGCCCAGCACCGTCAGGCTCAGCGCCACGGCCGGCGCGATCATCAGGTGCGGCTCGGTCAGCATGTACTGGCGCGCGATGCTCACCATGCCGCCCCACGAGGCAGCCGGTGGCGGCACGCCCAGCCCCAGGAAACTCAAGTACGCTTCAGTCAGGATCGCGCCGCCCAGGCCGGACGTGCCAATGATGATGACCGGAGCCAGCACGTTCGGCATGACGTGGCGCGCCATGATGGCAAGGTCCGTGCAGCCGACGACCCGCGCGGCATCCACGTACGTCTCTTCCTTGATGCTCAGCACCGCCGACCGCACCACGCGATTCGTGTACGGGATCTGCACGATGCCGATGGCGAGGATGACGTTCCAGATGCTGGAGCCAAGCACGGCCATCAGCAGCAGAGCCAGCACCAGCGACGGGATCGCCTGTTGGCTGTCCATGAAGCGCTGCAAGATCAGGTCAACCTTGCCGCCTCGGAAGCCGCTCAGGATCCCGATCATCGCGCCGCCGACCGTGCCGACGCTCACCGAGAGCAGGCCGACCCAGAGCGACACGCGCGCCCCGTACAGGATGCGGCTGAGGATGTCGCGGCCCGACTCGTCAGCCCCCAGGATGAACGGCACATTCGTTGGTGATGCCGCCCCCGGCAGCGCCAGCGTCTTGCCGAAATAGATACGATACGGATCGTGGGGCGCAATGACATCGGCGAGCGCCGCCACCAGGATCACGACGGCGATGACGGCGAACGCGACCATTGCCAGCGGCCGACGCCGGGCCTGCGCCAACAGGTCGTGGCCGGGCCGCTTCACGCGCCCGGCGGTAACAATCTGAACATCCGCTACAGCGGCAGGTGTACTCATGGCTAGCTGTACCTGATGCGCGGGTCGAGCACGCCGTAGAGCAAATCGACCAGCAAATTGAACATCACGAAAACCGCTGCGATGAACAAGACATTTCCCTGCAACTGGGTGTAGTCGCGCAACTGGATGGCCGTCAGCGTCAGCAGGCCCATGCCGGGGAAGGCGAAGATGGCCTCGATGATGACAGTGCCGCCGAGCAGCCGGCCGAAGTCACTGCCAATCAGCGTCACCACCGGGATCAGCGCCGCCTTCAACACATGCCGCCAGACCACTAGCAGGTCGCGCAGCCCCTTCGCGCGGGCCGTCCGCACGAAGTCACTCCGCAGCACCTCCAGCACCGACGAGCGAGTCAGCCGCATGATCTGGCCCGCCAGGATGGCCCCCAGGGCAATGGTGGCGGGAATCACCTGCTGGAGATTCTCCATCGGACGCTCGAAGAACGGGGCCAGCCCCAGCGGCGGGAAGTAGCCCCACCAGAGCGAGGGGAACAGGATCAGCGAGGTGGCGATGACGAAGCTGGGCACGGAGAGCGCCAGCATCGCCAGCAGTCGCCCCAGGTAGTCGATCCACGAATCCTGGAACACGGCTGACATCACGCCGATTGGCACCGCGATCAGCGTCCCAAAGAACAGCGACAGGATCGCCAGTTCAGCAGTGATGCTGAGCCGGCCGACGATCTCGCTGAGGACCGGCCGAAACGTGTTCATCGACACGCCAAAGTCGCCGCGCACCATGCCACTGATCCAGCGGATGTACTGGACATAGCCGGGCACGTCCAGGCCGAGGTCGTGGCGCATCTGGGCGATCTGCTCGGGCTTGGTCGAGAACTCGCCCTGCATCTTCGCGAGGATGACATCGCCCGGCACCATCCTGATGGCGATGAAGACGATCAAGCTCACGCCCCAGAGGACGGGAATCGTCAAGAGCAGTCTGCGGAGGATGTAGCCGAGCATTGCGGCTCCTTCCGAGGAGTCAGGCGTGGGTTCTGGGTTCTGGGTTCTGGGTAGACGGTGCGCGGGCGCGATACATCGCGCCCCTACCGTCGTCATGGTTCCCCCTCTCCCGCTTGCGGGAGAGGGGGCTAGGGGGTGAGGGCCGTCCACCGCGCCAGGGGTGACCCGACGCCTACTTATCGACCCAGATGCGTTCCGAGTGGATCCAGCCAAGCTGCCAGTGGAACGGCCAGTTCTTCGCCCACGGCTGGTTCACCAGCGTGTCCACGACGTTGTAGTGAGGGATCATCCACATCTGGTCATACAGCCGCTGCTGGATCTGATCGACGATGGCCTTCCGCTTCGTCACGTCCAGTTCGATGGCCTGGGCGTCGGCCAACTTGTCAAGCTCCGCGTCCTTGACCTTGCCGTAATTGCGCTGGCCCTCGGAGTGGAACAACTGGCGCGTTGCCGCGTCGATGGACGCCGAGCTAAACCCGACGCCGTTGCCGAGTACCCCGAAGTTGCCGGTCTGGCGCTTTTCGTACGAGGCTGGCACGTCGGTCGGCACGATGACCGCCTTGAAGCCGACATCGTTCCACATCTGCTGGACCATCTCGGCCAGGATCTTGTCGGCCGGGGTGGTGCCAGGGTGCAGGTCGATGGGCACCTCCATCCCCTCAGCACCGGCCTCCTTGATGAGCGCCTTGGCCGCGTCCTGATTGAACTTCAGGTACTCCATCGTCTTGAGCTTCTCTTCAGGCCAGGCGTACTGCGTGAACGACGCGCTGATGAAGCCAGCCCACTGGGCCGCGCCCTGCTGCACGTCCTGCACGATGGCGTCGCGGTTCAGCGCCATCGAGGCGGCGCGCCGGAGCCGCACATCGTCCCACGGCTTCTTCTGCGTGTTCAGGATCAGGCCGCTGCCCGACAGGAAGTGGACGCCGTCCCAGCGCTGTTGGCCGGGCATCCCCTTGATGATGCCGTCCACGGTAACTGCTCAATCCGGCAGGGTGGCGGGCCACGAGGAGTCGCGAAGATGCACACTGAGCGAGCGAAGACTGCGCGAATCTGACGAAATGGGATGTCCAGAGGGTCTGAACGGTCGTTAAAGCGGGCCAACCTGACCCGCACCGGAAAGTTCTACCCTGCCGGATTGAGCAGATAC
>JBBQBU010000476.1:0-4821 GCA_038318015.1 Chloroflexota bacterium
CCTGGCGACCATCGCCGGCCATCGCTCGCACCGCAGCCCTATCTACACGGCGGGGCCGGCACGCCGTTGTGGGTCACGGCGCGGCGCCGGCGCTGCCCAGGCGCGGAAACGGCCGCGTCGAGAAGACGACTTCGACGGGCAACTCGAAGTACTCCGCGATGCGGAGCGCCAGATGCAGGCTCGGGCTGAACTCGCCACGCTCCAGGTAGCCCACCGTCTGATAGTGGACCCCCAGCGCATCCGCAAGCTCCCGGCGCGAGATGCCGCGCTCCGCACGCAGCATGACTATCCGATTGTGGATCGTCTCACTCATGGTCAGGCGCGCCGCGCGTCGGCCCGCTGCCACCGCGCGGGGGCCACCCGCGAGCCCGCCGTGCGCCGCGCCATCCGCCGCAAGACGCCGGGCGCGAACACGAACCCGAGCAGCGCCCGCCACGCTTCGTCGCCGTCGTTCGGATCGGTGCCCAGCACCCGCACGTCGCCGCCAGATCGCGCCCGGAAGCCTTCCAGGATCTCGATGGTCGTCGTCTTGCCGGCCCCGTTCGGCCCAAGCAGGGCCAGCACCTCGCCGCGCTGCACACGCACATCCACGCCGTGCAGCACATCCGTCGAGCCGTAGCGCATCCGCAAGCCGCACACGTCGATGACCGGGGCAGCCTCAGACAGCGCGGCCCTGCGCAGGACGGACATTGGTGCAGTCGCCATAGCCCAACCTCCAGAATCATCATGTATCTACGCCTAAATGTAGCAGATGTACTATGTATCCATACATCCCCACGACGTTCGTCAGAGTGGTGGTGTAGACGCTCGTGGACCCCCAGGCACGCGGCCGCAGCGCCGGACTGGCGGGCGTGGCAGCGGTGCGCCCCTAGCGCCATGCCCCTACGGGGACCGTGCCGCACAGGGGCGGGCCGCAGAGCGTGCGTCACGCCGGGGGGTGCTGCTACGTTCTCTCAACAAGCAGAACCGCCAGCAGCAGGCAAACTGGGCCAGCGGACAAGGAGGCAGCGGTGGCCACCACGCTCGAACTGTATCTTGAGCATCAGATCATCCGCGGTGAGTTCCGCGACGAAGAAGGCCAGCGGGCCATCGACCTCCTGAATAGCGCGGCCAGCGGCGCCATCATCGCCCTGACGAACGCCTGGACGGCCAGCCTCCACTACCAGGCCGCCCCGGTCCGCCTTCACACCGTCCGCGTCCGCCGCCCCCAGGTTTTCCTGGTCGTGCCCGGCGACAACGCACCGCTGCCGCCGCGCCGCTTCCGCACCGGCTTCTCCGAGCGCCAACCGCTCCGGGCGCTCGTCGGCCTCGGGCCGTTCACCGTCGCCGGCACCCACTACATCGGCCTCCACGAGCAGCCCAACGTCGGCACCATCGAACACGACCCGACCGGCCGCTTCTTCATCCCCATCACCGACGCCGTCGTGCGGTCGCAGTTCAACCCGAAGTGGACCTTCGTGGTGCCGCTGCTGTTCGCCAATCGCGGGGCCATCGCCTACACCGCGCCGCTGCCCGCCGAGAAATAGCAGTCGCAGTGCCACCGCGATCTTGCGTTGCACTCGCACTGGCCTGACGAAAACCTGGCGGCTCGACAGGCCGACGCGCAGGGCCGTCACTACGCCGTACGGCTTGACGTTACACCTAGCGGACGACGTTGACGAGAGGGGGCCGGTCGCACACCGCTATGCAGAGATTATCTGAGCGCTCACACCCCATCCTGCTGCCGGCCCTTCCCACGACAGCCGCGTCGCCCGCCATCATGCACGCGCGAGCATCACGATGACGATGGCATCCGTGAGAGCAACTCCCGAAGCGGAGGACGCCGCCGCGCTGGTGCAACGGTACCAGCAGCGCATCCGCTCCGAACTGCTCAAGAAAGTAGCTGAGGAGGAGACACGAGCACCGCGTTGGCGTCGCGTGCCCGTCACCCGGGCGGCTGACATCAAGGGCGGCTCACTGCCCGTGAGAGAGAGGATCGTGCTCGTGGCCCAGACGTTCAGTGAACCCCAGCAGTTTGTCGCCTCCGGCCTGGCGCTCGCCCTGATTTCGACGGCCACCAGCGCCTGCATCCTGCTCGGCTCGCCGGGCATCCTGCCCGCAGCCATCCTCGCCGGGCTGGTCGCCATCGTCGTGCTCGGCGTCGCCCACCCGACGCGCTGGGTCGTCCCGGCCGTCACCGCGTCGATGGCCCTCCTGCAAGCCGCCCTGGCTACCCTCAACGCCGACGCCACCCTGGTGCCCGGCCTCGCGGCAACCCTCGGCCTGATCGCCACCGCCTTCATCGCCGACCGCTACGGCCTCGCCTGCCGCCGCGAGCAGCACGACCGTGAGAGCGCACGCCGCCTGATTGACGACATGCAGCCGGTCGACCAGGAGTCCGGCGTGCTCAAGTGGCCGCACGCCAGCCTCGTGTTCGACCGCGAGTTGGCCCGCGCCCAGCGGTACGGCTACCCGCTCTGCCTGCTCCGCGTTAGCATGGACCATTGGGAATCGTCCCGCATCAACCTCGGGCCAGAGCGCGCCGCTGCCGCCCTCGGCGAGGTTGGCAAACTGCTGGTGAAGTCCAGTCGGATCGTGGACGTGGTCGCCTACCACGGCGACGGCCAGTTTGACTTGCTCTTGCCTGACACGCCGGACCTCGGTGCCGTCGTCGTGGCCCGCCGGATTGGCGACCACCAGTCAGCCCACCCCGGCATCCGCGTGCGGGTCGGCGTGGCCCCCGTCGTCAAGCGCGAAGGCAGCATCGACGACCTGCTGAACGAGGCCGAGTTGGCCGTGGCAACGGCGCGCAAGCTGAACCGCTCGTATGCCGTCTACGGCGTGACGAAGGCCGTCGCCACCGCCCAGGCACTGGCTCCTGCCGCTTCGCGCTCATAGCCCCAACGCGAACCGCGCGCCGCCCTCCCTCCTCACGGGAGAGCGGCGCGTTGTTGCCTACTGCGCGCGGCTGTCGAGCAGTTGCAGCACCGCGTAGGCTGTGGCGAACGCCGGCACCGCCAGCCCGTGCAGGGCCGCCCGCCGCACCACCTCGCCCTGCACCGCGTCGCACTCCATCCGCACGCCGCGCTCCAGGTCTGCCGCCATCGACGTGCGATGCGCCGGCCCGAGCCGGTCCGGCTGCGTCAGCGCCCACTGCACCGTCGGCTCGTCGATGTCCAGCCCTTCGGCCCGGCCCACCGCTACGGCTTCGTGCACCAGCGTGGCGTACAGGCCGCGCGTGGCCGGGTGGTCCCGCCACTCCGCCGTGCCCAGGCGCGTCAGGCAGCCAACCGAGGCCAGCGACGCCATCGCCAGCACCTTGATCCAGAGCGTGCGCTGAATGTCGGCCGCCACGCTGACGGTCAGGCCGGTGGGTGCCAGCACCGCGCGCGCCGCCTCCGCCCGGTCCGCCGAGGCCGAGTCGATGGCCCCCAGGTCGATGGTCTCGGCCTCGACGGGGAGCACATGCTCGATCTGCCCGGGAGCCACGCGCGTGCCGCCGCCGGTGAGCGCCGCACCCAGCACCGCCGGCGCGCCATAGGCCGCCGCCAACTGCTCCACGTTCCCGACGCCGTTCTGCAACGTCAGGATGCTGGTACCGGGGCCGACCAGCGGGCGCAGGGCCGGGATAGCCTCGGCGTTGTGGTAAGTCTTCACGCAGTACAGCACCAGATCGACCGGGCCGATCGTCGCCGCGTCGTCGGTGGCCGGCAGCTTCGCGTGCAGTTCGCCACGCGCCCGGCTCCGGATCCGGACGCCGTCCGCAGCCAGCGCCCGCAGATGGTCGCCGTGGTCAATCAGGATGACCTCATCCTGCCCGTTTGCCAGCAAGACGCCCAGGTACCCGCCGACGCCCCCAGCCCCGACAATAGCAATTCGCATACAGCCTCCCAGAATCCCATGCAGCGCGGCCCGGCCACCGGACGTCGCCGGAATGCCGCGCATCGTCCGCGCGCGCACCACCAGCCGCAAGGTGCAGGCGGCGGCCCGCTCGGAGCCTGGGGAGATGCTACCCGCGCGCGCTGTGGACGAACAGGTCTTCCGCCACCCCGTCCAGCACCGCGATGATTTCCGGGTCGAACTGGGTGCCGCTGTTGCGCCGCAATTCGCTGATGGCCTCGTCCAACGACAGCGCACGGCGGTAGTGCCGGTCGGCCGTCATTGCGTCAAAGGCGTCCACGACGGAGAAGATGCGCGCACCGATGGGGATTTGCTCACCAGCCAGCCCATTCGGGTAGCCCTTGCCGTCGAACCGCTCGTGATGGTGCAGCACAATCGGCAGGGCATCAGACAGGAACCCGATGCCGCACAGAATCTCGTAACCCAGGCATGGGTGCTGCCGCATGACGGTCACTTCTTCTTCGGTAAGGGGGCCGGCCTTCCGCAAGATCGCGTCTGGCACGGCGATCTTACCGATGTCGTGCAGCAGCGCGCCGTACTCCAGCACTTGCAGCTCCTGGGGCCGTGAGCCGAGGATGCGCTCGCCCAGCACCCGGCTGTACTCGGCCACACGGACACAATGGCCGCCGGTCATGCCGTCGCGCTGGTCCACGGCCCGACCGAGCGCCTCAAGGGTCTGCCGGTAGGTGTCCTTCAGCAGATGGTTGAGGGCGCGGAGATCGGTGGCGTACGCCATCAACTGATCGTGCGAGCGCTCAAGCTCCACGACTTTCTTGGCCAGCTCGGCCTCCGTCGCCTGCTGGTGCAGATAGAGGCGGCCAAGCTCTTCGGCGTACGTTTGCGCCTGAGCGTAGACCCGGGGACCGTCGTCTGTGTCGATCTGGGTCAGGCGCGTGAGTTCAAGGTCGTCCATAGCGGTCCCTGGAGCCATCTCACGCCGCC
>JBBQBU010000477.1:0-4797 GCA_038318015.1 Chloroflexota bacterium
GCCCCAACGGCTCCGCGGTCCTCTTCCCCACCCCCACGGCCGCGGCCGACGCCCGCAGCGGGATCGTGCCGAACTACGTGACGTCGTCGGGATACACCGAGGACATTCCCAACCGCACGAAAGTCGGCGACGCGCAGCCGCGCACGCGCCTCGGCTACCAGGCGCTGCCCCGCGGCGAGGTGAAGTGGCTGCGGTCCATCGACAGCGACTCGCTGATCGCCAACACGCAGCTGATCGCGTGGAACGACGCCGGCACGATGGCGCTCATCAGCGCGTCGAGCCGCGACTTCAAGACGCGGCAGCTCTCCACCGTCGACGCGGCGACCGGCACCGTGAAGGCCGTGGCCGTGATGCACGATTCGGCGTGGGTCGGCGGCCCCTGCTCGTTCGGGTGCGCGGGCTTCTACGACGGCGACCGCCGCATCCATTTCGTCGACGAGTCCACCGGCTGGGCACAGCTCTACTCCACCGCCGCCGACGGCGGCGACCGCCGCGCGCTCACGAGCGGCACGTTCGAGATTTACGACGTGGCGCTCTCCGCCGACCGCCGCAGCTTCCTGTTCCATTCGAGCGAGGTCTCACCGTTCGATCGCGACCTCTACCGCATGCCGATCACTGGCGGCGCTCGGCAGAAGCTCACAGTCGGGCTTGGCGGGCACCAGGCAGTGTTGTCGCCCGACGAGAAGGCGATGGCCGACGTCTACTCCACGACGACGCAGCCGCCCGACCTGTACCTGGGCGCCGCCTGCCCGCCTGCGGCGCAATGCAAGATGCCGCCGGCGAGCCGGCTCACAGTGTCGCCGACCGCCGACTGGCTCGCCTTCAAGTGGATTGCCCCGCCCATCGAGATGATCCCCGCGTCGGACGGCGTGCCGGTGCCGGCGCACGTCTACCGGCCGCAGGACATCGGCGCGCAGCCCAACGGCGCCGCCGTCATCTTCGTGCACGGCGCCGGCTACCTGCACAACGTCGGCCATTTCTGGAGCGAGTACCCGCGCGAGTTCATGTTCAACAACTACCTCGCGTCGAAGGGTTACGTCGTGCTCGATATCGACTACCGCGCGAGCGCGGGCTACGGCCGAGACTGGCGCACGGCCATCTATCGCTTCATGGGCGGCCGCGACCTGCAGGACCAGGTGGACGGCTCGAAGTACCTCACGAAGACCTTCGGCATCGACCCCGAGCGCATCGGCATGTACGGCGGCTCGTACGGCGGCTTCATGACCCTGATGGCGCTGTTCACCGAGCCGAAGTACTTCGGGGCGGGCGCTGCCCTCCGCTCGGTCACCGATTGGGCGCACTACAACCACGGCTACACCGGACAAATCCTGAATCTGCCGCAGGACGACACGCTCGCGTTCCATCGCTCGTCGCCGATCTTCCACGCCGAGGGACTCGAAGATCCGCTGCTCATGCTGCACGGCATGGTCGACACGAACGTGAACTTTCAGGACATCGTGCGGCTCACGCAGCGCCTCATCGAACTCGGCAAGCCCGGCTGGGACCTCGCCGTCTACCCGGTGGAAAACCACGGCTTCGTGCGACCGTCGAGCTGGACCGACGAGTACGGCCGCATCTACTCGCTGTTCGAGCGGACGATCGGCCCCGGCGGCAACAAGGGACGGCGATGACCGCGCGTCCCGGTTCGGCCGCCGGCTCCGCGCCCGGTGACGTGCAGCGCGTGGCGCGCCGGGTGGCGCAGGTGATCCGGCGCATCATCGGCGCGCCGGATTACGAGGGTTACCTCGTGCATCTGCGCGAACATCACCCGGATCGCACGCCGCTGACCGAAGACGAGTTCAGGCAGGACCGGCTGCGCGCCCGCTACTCGCAGCCCGGCAACCGCTGCTGCTAGCACACCGTCCTCACCTGCAGCCAAATTGAATACGATGTAGCGCAGGCTCCAGCAGTCAACCAACCCTACCAGGACTGGCCTCACATGAGCACACGCCTGCTGACATTGCCTCTTCCATCTCACCGGCGCGTCGCCAGCATGCGTCCGCGTGCCCGCCGGATCACAGTGATGATCGGGGTGCTCCTCTCAGGACTCCTGCCAACTCTTGCTGGATGTCAGGAGCGGTCCTCACGTCCACCGAAGTCCGCACATATCTACTTCGATTCGTTGCGTGTGGCCCAAGAGGCGAAGTTTGACTCCGCGACCGCCATCATGGCGTTTGATCGGCTCCTTTGCCTGATGGGTCGAGCCGATTCGGTTCTCGGCACAGAGTTGGCTGAGCAAATTTCGGACAGCGCAGAGATCCTCGTCGCTCACAGACACTCGCGGGCCGAGCGTGCCGCGAGCCAGCGCTGGACGTTCTCCTTTTACCAAATCGGGAATGCGGAGCACTGCCGGCAAGTGGACGCGCGGTGGTATGCGTTTCTCGCTGAGCGATGTCATGGCCGACCGTGACGCGGACGCTCGAACTCAGCGTAGTGCTGCCTTCGCGGTTGAGGCGGCCACCGGGTCCTGGCCTGCGGGGCGCGGATGACGTCTGCGTCGTCGCGCACTCACGAGAGGCGGACGGCATCTGCTGGCGGCGCCGTTGGTCCTCCGGGACATCGAGCGCAGCGACGAGCTCGCACCAGTCCGCCGCCTTGAGGGACCGCCCCGTTTCCGCGGGCAGCAGCAGAAGCACGGGCTCGTCAGAGCTCCTCAGGCTCGCCCAGTACAAAAGGTACCCCGTCTCCCGGAATGCCAAGTCTCGATCCGCATCCGAGTACCAATCGCCTCCGCTCGAGTCGCCCGCATCCGACCTGCGTCTCACGGACCGGTCCAGTAGCCGGAGCACCGCTCCACTCGACGTGCGCCGCTCGATTGCCATACCATCCGGGATAGAAGGGTCGACGGGCCGCGTGGCCCGGCATGAGCGAGCGGAGCTCGCAGCGCCCCCCGGGAGGGCGTGGCCAAGCGACGTCCGGCGTCCATTGTAGGGACTCCGAGAAGTCGGTCGCTGCCATGAACTCCAGTGGGAGCCCGCGAGGCTAGCCACCTGGAGTTGCTCAACAGACGACCGAGCAGGGCGGCGCGCGTCGGCATGTTGTGCGGCGTGCGGGCGTCGCTAGGGCGCGCCACCCCACTCGTGGGGCAGCTGCTGGTCTCGCTACCCCACGAGTCCCGCGTCCACCGATATCTCCGCGTTCTACACTAACCTGACCTGCCTGTGACCGCCCAGAGTCTCGCATTGACCTCCGGGCCGTCACGAGATGCGAACTACGGTCGCACTTTCGCCCGTGTCGCGAGAAATACGGACCAGAGCGAGTCGATCTGCAGGCAGAGCTCATCGTCATCAGCTGGATGATTGACACTTTGCCCTCGCTTACCCGCCAACCACTCAGCCTTCGTGTGTTTCAACGCAACAATCGAATCCGCCTTCTGCATGAGGTCAAAGGTCAGCTCCTCACCTAGCTTCGGATACGCGCGACTCTCCAGACACAGCAGTCGATTCAACCCGAGACTCGATGTCGCCGAGTCGTACAGCGCCTCAGTGGCCGCAATCTCCGAGTCAAGAAAGACTCGCGCCGGTCTCGATACGCCGCCCTGACGCCGTTGGCATCCACCTATTGCGGCAGCCACAACGAGAGTGAGAAGCACGAGCTTCGTTCGGATCATACGCGGTCTCCTGTTGCAGTCGGTAGAACATGACATGCTCAGAATAGTAGGGCGAGTCCCGCCGCTTCGTCACTGATACCGCGGAAGCCCAGGGAGAGTCGCGGATAGCCTGCTGGCCGTCTTTCTGACGGCACTTCATCAGGCGTGCCTCGCCCTGGCGTAGATGCGTGCCAGTCTAGCGTTCGCGCGAGTCCAAGCGTCTCGGCCAATGACGGTGGGAGCACGATGGGATCTGCGCTCGTACCGATGTATTCGGATGTCAGGCCATGCGAATCCGTAACCACGACGCGGAACCACGAGAAGTCCTCGGTACTGAGGATTGCCTCCACCATGGGCGTCGGCGTGCCGTCGCTGTTGTAAGGCAAGCCCTGATAACCAAACTCGACATCAAGTGGAGCCGCAGACAGCTCGCGCCATTCCACGGGCGGTACCGCTCTCGAACGGCGAAACACCTCAACATTCGTGATGGTCGCTCCGGGCATGGCTGACGCGGACACCGTCATCAACCATGTCATTGATGCAGGTGGAAGGGTCTCGACACCCGAAACTGGCCCGACATCGCCACTACCGTCCAGGCTACCCGTCGGCACTTCATCCTGACTGCCGCCTGGAAAGCCCGGCAGTCCGCCGAAGAACTGTCGGCGAGTCGACACGGCGGTGATGACGGGAGCCGTCCACGTCGCCCTCGCGCTGTCATCTACAATCGTTACGATCGCCGTGCCAGTCCTCTGCCGGACCAGCGCCTGCAGAGTCACCGTTCCTGGGACCGCCCCTGCGTATAGATACCCAGTAGGCGTAACAGCGGCCCGTGTGGAGTCTTCTACCACCCACCTCACGGAGTCCGTCGTCGTCAATGTCTGTCCGTCAACAGCCTTCCACGAGGCGGTGAATCGTGCTCCGCCAAGCAACTGCAGCGAGTCCGTCGGTGGGCTAACCACCACGTCACCCATCGCGCAGGTACGGTACTCGTCGTTGAGACCATCGCTGATGAGCGTCCACATCTCCGGTGATTTCAAGTACCGCTCAAGGAGGTGTATCCGGAGCATACCTTTCGTCTCTAGGCGGAGTCGTGACAACAAGGTACCGGGGTTCTCATACGCAGAATCGAGTTGAGCTTGAAACGCGCGTGTGTCGGCATCCGTCGCCCTGGGACGCGCATTGTACAGTTCGTCAGGCAGATAGGTGAC
>JBBQBU010000478.1:0-4792 GCA_038318015.1 Chloroflexota bacterium
TGTGGTTTGGTTGGGTGTTGTGGGTTGGGTGGGTGGGTTGGTGTTTTTTTGGTGTGTTGTGGTGGGGTTGTGGCGTGCCCGCTGTGGTTGATCAACGCCCGAATCTCCAACGCCGCTTCTTTGAAGCGGTCGTCGTACTCCATCTCCATCGTGCGCGGGCGGGGCAGGTCAATGGGGATCACACTGGCGATGCGGCCGGGGCGCGGCGACATCACCACGACGCGGTCGGCCAGCAGCACCGCCTCGGGGATGCTGTGCGTCACGAAGAGCACTGTCTTGCGCCGCTCCTCCCAGATCCGCAGCAGTTCCAGGCCGATGACCTCGCGTGTCATCGCGTCGAGCGCGGCGAACGGCTCGTCCATCAACAGCACCTCGGTGTCGTGGATGAGTGCCCGGCAGATGCCGACCCGCTGCTGCATGCCGCCGCTCAACTCCCAGGAGTGTGCTTTCTGGAAGCCGTTCAGGCCCACTTTCGTCAGCAGTGCGTCGGCGGCAGCGGCGTGCTCGCGCACCGACTGGCCGAGCATCTCAATCGGCAGCAACACGTTGTCGCGGACAGTGCGCCAGGGCAGCAGCACCGGCGTCTGGAACACAAATCCCATCTCGCGGCGCGGGCCGGTGACCGGCTGACCGTGCACGCGCACCTGTCCAGAACTCGGCTTCAGCAGCCCGGACACCAGCTTGAGGACGGTACTCTTGCCGCACCCAGACAGGCCGACCAGCGTCACGAACTCGCCTTCGTTGACCCGCAGGTGCAGGTCGTCCAAGGCGGTGACGGCCCCTTTCCCGCGCGTCTTGTACACCATCGAGACGCCGTCAAGCTCGATCATCCGTTGGCCACTCCGGTAGTTGCGTGCTGTGTCATGTTGCGCCAGGGTACCGCGCTGCGGGACGGTCACACATGGCCGCAGAACGGGGCAACGCGCCGCTGGGACTGCTCCCAAGAGGCGCGATGCGACGATGCAGAGTCAGGGCGGCCCGCGCAGGACGTGCCGTCGCGGGCGCTGGAGCCTCGCCGTTACGGCATCACCGGCGAGGCCGGCGTGAACTGCGGCGCGACGATGTCGGCGGCGGCAAGGTCGGTCTTCATGTTCAGGTAGCGCATCATTACGTTCTTGGTGGCCATCACCTGCGCGTCGTCGAACGCGCCGATGCCCATCGTCCGCGACGTGTCGGTGATGACGAGGTCGCGGATCAACTCAAGCTGCCTGGTGGCGATCTCGGTATCGACGTTCGCCTCTGGGGCCATCCGCTGGACCGTCGCGACGGCCGCCGGGATGTCCAGGAACGTGTCACGGAGGCCCTTCGCCGCGCCCGCCACGAACGCCGCCACGGCCTGCGGCTTCTCGGCGATCATCTTGTCAGAGGTGATGTAGCCGTTGCCGTACATGTTCAGCCCGTAGTCCGCGTACCGCATCGCCGTGATCTTGCGGTCGGGGTTCTGCTGGTACGCCAGCTTCTCGACATCAGCCAGGTTCAGGATGAACGCGGTGATGATCTCCAACTGACCGGCCCCGAAGACGGTGTTGCGGACCGAGCCGTCAACGCTGCGGAAGTCCACCCGCGACGGGTCGATGCCGGCGACGGCCGCGAAGGCCGGGAACAACTGGCGCGGAGCCGAGCCAGGGGCGTCGGAGAGGGTCTTGCCCTCCAGATCCTTCGGCGTGTTGATGTTCAGGTCGGCGTAGTAGATGACCGCGTGCGGCAGCTTGTCGTACAGCGGCGCGATGACCTTCACTTCCGCGCCCTCATTGGAGCGCAGCAGCATAGCCGTGCCGATGTCCCCCTGCACGATGTCGGCCTGACCGGTGGCAGCGCGCTTCACGGCGTCAGACGAGCCGAAGCCGCGCGACACCGCGACTTCAATGCCGCCCTCGGCAAAGTAACCCTTCTCCATCGCGATGAAGATCGGGGCAGTCGTGCCGCTGATGAGGAAATCCGAGCCGTAAGCGACCTTTTGCAACTGCTGGGCCGGTGCGGCACTCGTCTGGGCGGGCGCGGAGCCGGCCAGCAGCACGAACGCGGCCAGGATGGCCAGGAGCGGGGTGAGACGACGAGCGAGCACGGGCACCTCCTGAATTGGCGCTGACGGCAGCGTGCGGCCAGCACCAGCGAACGAGAGTCTTCGACGCGACAGCACGCCGCCATCCGGGGCCCGCTGCGAACCGTGGCGCGATTGTATCGGCGGCCGGTGCGCGTGGCGTCGTGCAGGCTGCACAAGATTTCAAGAAGCGCATTGGTCCGCAACCCGAGATAAGGCGTCAGATGTAGGGCGGTGTGCCCAATATAGGCCAATCGTGGAGTTCATTCCACGACACGCAACCAGATGTGCAGTGATCTGAACCGCACTCGGTGATGCCCGCTCCCTCGAACGGACCGGCCCGAATGCGCCACACTCCTGGCGTCGAAAACATCTCGCGCGCCCGCTGGCACCTGAAGCTTGCGCGCCGCCGGCATTCCTGGGCCTGGAGGTAGCTCCGCGATGACGCAGAACGCTCCCGAGCTTTCGGCAAAGCTGCACCTGATCCGCGACGCCCTGACCACCGCCGGCGCGACGGCCGCCCGCTTGCGAGGCGTGGACTGGTTCGCCTGGGCGACGTGCGGCGGCTCTAACGTCGTCATTCTCTCGACCGAGACCGGCGTGGCCGACGTGTTGGTGACGGCCACCCGCGCCTGGGTGCTGACCGATGAGATCGAGGCTGAGCGCCTGGCCGCTGAGGAGTTGCCCATCGAGGGGTACGATCTCTGGGCCGGCCCCTGGAACGACCCGCCGGCACGCGAGGCGCTGGTGCGTGATGTCGTTGGCGCTGGCACCGTGATCTCGGATCGGCCGGCAGCGGGCGAACAGCCGCTACCGGCTGCGCTTGTGGCCGCCAAACGCCGCCTGCTGCCCGACGAGGTCGAGCGGTACCGGGTGCTGGGCCGCGACGCTGCGGAGGCGATGACCGAGGTGTTGACGCGCGCCGAACCGACCTGGACTGAGTGGCAACTGGCCGGGGCTGGCGCGGAAACCTTCTGGCGGCGCGGCATCGAGCCGACTCTGACGCTGGTGGGCGGCGAACAGCGCGTGCCGATCTACCGCCACGCGACGGCTACCCGTGTGCCCCTGGGAGACCGCGCGATGCTGGTGTTCTGCGGCCGGCGGCATGGCCTATATGCCAACTTGACGCGCTTCGTCTACTTCCGCGAGCCGACCGGCCTTGAGCGCCGCTTGACCGACGACGTGGCCGAGATTGAGGCGGTCACGTTCGCGGCCTCAACGCCCGGCACGACGGCCGGAGCGGTCTACGACGTGATCGCGCAGGCGTACGCACAGTTCGGGCATCCTGGCGGTGAGCAGTACCACCACCAGGGCGGCACCACCGGCTACCTCTCGCGTGAGGCGTTCGCACTGCGCGGCCTGGGCCTGACCATTGAAGATGGCACGGCGCTGGCCTGGAACCCCAGCCTGCCGGGTGCCAAGGTCGAAGACACCGTGCTTACGACGGTGGCCGGCATCGAGATCTTGACGCTTGACCCGGCCTGGCCCGCCGTTACCGTCGCTGGCCGCCCGCGCCCCGACGTCCTGGTCCGCCCCTGAGGCTGCCACCCCTTCCTGCTCATGCCCGTCGGGGCACGTTATTGGTCACGCAGGTAGTCGCGCAGCCGTTCGGAGAAGTCCAGCTGCCCATGGATCTGCCGAACGATCTCTGTCACGCGATATCGCTGGCGGATTTCCGGAAGCGGTCGGTCGTGTGGGATGTAGCCAAGGTCATAGAGTTGATCGACAGCGAGTCCCGGCATCCACCACCCGACATGCAGTGGAATCGCACCGGGGCGGATGGCGTTCGCTGCCCGCGCCAGTTCGGACGTACAGTTGCCCGTCAGCGAATTGTAAAAGCGTGGTTGGTGCTCCAGTGCCGCCGTGGTGGTGGCGAGTTGCGTAACGAGCTCGACCACCGTTTCCCTGGGGACGAACAAGGGGTACATGAACACCTCGTTGTGTTGATCCATGACCCGCTTGACGGTGACATCTTCCTCGCCGGCCCAGATGTACATCAGTTCGTACTGGCTAATCAGGCCCAACCCCAGGTCGAACCGTTCGCTGCGCTCGCGCCGGGCCTCCACAGATACCGCAATTGGCGGTTCGCCCGAGATGTCGAAGACGAAGTACGTGTGTGCGATCCCCTGGTAGCCCATGATAGGGAGTGCCGAAAACGGCTCGACGAGGAACCACGCGCGCTCGACGGCGTCCCTGCGGAAGGAGCGGTCAACGAAGTGCGGACGGACGCTGCCGTCGCTGTCGATGCGATAGTCGCGCACGTTCCGTATGGTCAGGATGTCGTCGGCAATCGCCACCGATGGGACGCGCTCAAAGCCGAACTCCCAATCCCGATCATTACTCGGCTGCCGGAGGCCGTAGATCGCCATCAGCCAGCAGGCGGCGGCGAGTGCGGCAGACGCCACCATGCGCCGCACGACGCTCCGTCTGCGGAGGCGCGTGAGGCATACCATGTTCGATCATCCGCCACTGTTCAGGCACCCTACATGCACCCTGGTGCAGCGGTCCGCATAGAGACGGTCCCATCATGAGGCTACGGCAGCGACCCAGCATTCATGCGTGATAATTGTCACCGTCTTGAGGGGGCACCCGACCTGACAGCGGGAACGCCCCTCAGAAAGTGTGTGTGAAGTCATCGAGCGGGCTTGAGGCGGCGAAGCATGAGGCCAATCATGGCGAGTCGGATCATGGCTTCGGAACTCTCGATGATGGACTCGTAGTCCTTGCTGAGGCGGCGACACTTGCCCAGCC
>JBBQBU010000479.1:0-4780 GCA_038318015.1 Chloroflexota bacterium
CCGCAGTCTCAGCCGCCAGCGCGACGGATGTTGGCACGTGGTGGCACGGTCAGCCGCTGCGACCGCGGCGGCGCGCAGCCTTCCGGCGGGCGACGGGTGGTCCAACGATGGGCGAGTCGCTACGGCGCCTGCGGGCTGGCCGCATGCATCGGGTACGGTGGGTCTGGACATGCTCTGGCTGAAGAAATCGAAGCGTGAGACCGTGGTGGCCGAGGACCGTGCCGAGTCCGGCGCCTCCTATGGGAATACGAGCGATCACCAGCTCGATGATGCAGTCGATACGGCTGTCGATTTCCTGCGGAGCCTCGGGCGTCACGCATTCGAGATCACCGGTATTGATGTGGCGACGTTCGGTCGCCAGTGCGAAGCCTGGGCCAAGCACCTGGCGACGGGCGCGCCCCATCCCGAGATCACCGCTGCTGAAACCGCATCCGGCGGCCTCCATCGCGATTGGGCCGGCGCACGGCGCTTCGTGGCCCGGCGGCGCGAGCAGGAGAGCGAGTACATCGCCACCAGCCTCGGCAACCTGCGTGAGATCATCGCCGACCTGACCGAACGCTTCGCCACCACGCTGATTGAGGATCAGGCGAGCGACCGCACGCTGACCGCGCAGGTCGAGCGGTTGCGCGTCGCCAGCGAACTGGACTCCCTCTCGGCCCTCCGCAACGAAGTGACCAACGTCGCCGGCTTGCTCACCCGTCTGGCTGAGGACCGGAACCGGACGCTGCGGGGCCAACTGGTGGCGCTCGACCAGAAGGTGTCGGCGCTCTCCGAAGAGTTGCAAGAGGTTCGCCGCGAGAGCAGCCTTGATTCGCTGACGCGCGTCTTCAATCGCGGCGCATTCGACCGGGCCTTCCTGCGGATGCACCGCCTCGGCGCAGTCTCTGCTGATCCGTCGTGCCTCGTCATCGCCGACCTGGACAACCTGAAGACCATCAATGACCGGTACGGCCACCGTGCCGGCGACGAGGCGCTGCGCGTCTTCGCCGACCTGCTGGTCCGGAGCTTCCCCCGTCGGTCAGACTTCATCGCGCGGTACGGCGGCGACGAGATGGTGGCGATCCTGCCGCGCACACCCGCCCGCGACAGCGCCCGCCTCGCGACGCGCTTTCTGGACACGGTGAAGCTTGCGGAAGTCACCTCAGACGGGCGCACGTTCACCATCGGGGCGTCACTGGGCCTGGCTGAGATGAAGCCCGGCGAGACCGCCGGTGCGTGGCTCGAACGCGCAGACCGCGCCCTCTACGAGGCGAAGGCGACCGGCCGGGGCCGGCTGATCGTCGCCGCGTAAGCCCACCTCGCAGTTTCTGTCCATGGCTGTCGGCTGTGGTCGGACCGTGTCGGCCATACCGCCCCGTGTGTCACGCGGGGCGTAGACCCTCTGGGCCAGTGTGGGCAACCTGCCGATGACGTCACGGCACACCGACCGTCACACCAGCGCCCGGCCAGGTCAGCCAGTCCTGCGGGCACGAAAAAGCCCCCGATGCTGTGGGAACATCAGGGGGCTTTTTCGTGCAACACGTTGCCTGTTAGTTGCTGGAGTTGTCCACGCTGATCGCGGTCGCCTCGAACAACTGCTCGTGGATCTTCTCGCCGGTCAACTCGACGTAGTCGCCGATTTTGACACCGTTCATGGCAATCTCGTCGGTCTTCAACACCCGGACCACCACCGCACCATCGACCGAACCGACGATCAGTTCTGGCGGATCCTTCAGGGTGTTGATTTCGATGACCTGTCCATTCAGCGTGGTGTCTTCTTGCTGTGCCGCGTCGCGCTCCCTTTCCTTCCTGTCTTTCTGCTTCTCATCATCCTTCTTGTCCTGGGCCACGCTGGCTTCCGCAATCGGGGTGCCAACTCCAGGTAGCACGCCTGAGAGTGCTGTCGCGGCCGTGAAAACGACCAGACCCACAAGCCACATCCTCGCTGCGCGCCAGACCTGAATATGCTGCATATCTTCTCCCTGCATATCGCTGCAGTATCTAACGAACAGAAGGCGCAGGAGGTTCGTTCCGGGGCTGAAACACCGACCCTGCCGAACCGCCGCCGTGATGTTCACACGTCCGGGCCGTCCGCGCCACTTACGGCCGAAGGCTGCGGCGGGCCTGCACCGCCCGGCCCAGCCGAGTGAATGCGTGCCCCTCTTGCCGCGCCAGCAGCGCCAGGAAGGCCGGGCGGAACGGGCGCTCCTTCCAGGCCAGGTACGCCGCGTACTCCGGAGCGTGATCCTGGAGATGCAGGAGATACGCGGCCAGCGCCTCCGGGCTGCTGAAGTCCGCCGAGTTGATGTAGCAGTGGTCGCCTGGCGCAAACTGCTCGACGTTCGGGGCACCGAGGTAGACCGGTACCGTGCCGACCATCAGCGGATCAAAGAACTTCTCGGTCACGTAGTCTTCGGCGATGGCGTTCTCAAACGCGAGTTCAAACTTGTGGTCCGCCACGACGCACAGTTTTGACGTTCGCCCCAGGTCGTTGGGGATGGCGCGGTTGCGGAGCACCTTGCCGTACGAATGCACGTCCAGGTGGCGCATCAACTCGGTTGCGTAGTCGGTGCGCCCGCTCCGGTCGATGCCGCTGGAGATGAAGAGCGACGCCAGATTGTCGGCGCTCTTTGGCCTCGGCGGTGTCCTGAGCGCCTGCGCGAAGGTGGCCCCATCCATGTAGACGCCGGTGTACGTCACGACGATATCCGCGTCCTGTCGGTAGGTCATGGTGAGGTCGAACCATTGCATGATGGTCGGCTCACGGAGCAGCGGGTAGTGCACATCGCATTCGAGCGACCAGGAAACCCAGACTTGCCCCACCACTTTTTCCGGCGGCAGGTCCTTGAGCGTCGGGATATGAAAGACCACGGCCGCCGCTTCGTAGAACCGCGCCCGGTCGGTGGTGAGCCGGCAGCCGTCTGGCAACGGCACGTCCTCAGCTTCCAACGGCTGATCCCACATCGTGTTATAGAACAGGATCAGCGTGTCGGTGGGTGCGGTGTTCCGGGCTTGACGCTCCCGTTGGACCGCGCGAACATCGCGCACGAAGTGGCGGACGGCCGCGATAGATTGTCGCACGAGACGACCAGCATCCAGCCCCACGACGTTCGCCCCCTATCTCATGCTGGCAGGCGGGCGACACGCGCTGCTCGCCTCCCGCCTGCCAGCATGAGGGTACCGCGTTACGACGGCGCGCTGGGCTGTGGGATACGCGTGTTGTTCCGGCGCTGGTGCCAGTACGGGTAGATCAGCGGCATCGCGCTGACCTCGTCCAGCCGGCGGACCTCGTCGGCGGTCATGGTCCAGTTTGCCGCCTTCAGGTTGTCCAGCAACTGCTCTTCCCGCCGCGCGCCAATCAGGACTGACGTGACGCCTGGCTTCCGCAGCAGCCAGTTGAGGGTGGTTTGCGCTATGGACGCGTCGTGCGCCTGAGCGATCTCATCCAGCACATCGACGATAGCGAAGCCCTGGGTCTCGTTGATGGTGCCAGGGTCGCCGCGCTGGGGGCGGCGGGTGTCCTGGGGGCCGTCCTGCCCGCGCCGGTACTTTCCGGTCAGGAAACCGCCGGCCAGCGGACTCCAGATCAGCCCGCCGATGCCCTGGTCGAGCGCCAGCGGCACCAGTTCGTTCTCAAACTCGCGGGCCACCAGCGAGTAGTAGACTTGCTGCGAGACGTACCGTTCCAGGCCGTCGCGCTCGGAGATGCCGAGCGCCTTCATCAGGTGCCAGCCCGAGTAGTTCGAGCAGCCGATGTATCGGACCTTGCCGGCCCGCACCAGATCGTCCAACGCTCGTAGCGTCTCGTCCAGTTGCGTCAGCGCGTCGAAGCCGTGGACCTGATACAGGTCGATGTAGTCCGTGCCCAGGCGCTTCAGGCTGGCCTCACAGCCTCGGATGATGTGGTGGCGTGACTGGCCGATGTCGTTCGGCCCGGCCCCCATGCGCCCGTGCACTTTGGTCGCCAGGATCACGTCGTCGCGCCGCCCCTGGAGCGCCTGCCCGAGGATCTCCTCGGACGCGCCCTGGGAGTAGACATCAGCCGTGTCGAACAGGGTCACGCCGGCTTCCAGGCAGATGTCAACCAGCCGGCGGGCTTCGTCCACACCCGTCGTGCCGACCGCGCTGAAGCCGTCTACGCCGCCGAACGTCATGGTGCCGAAGCCGAGCGCCGAAACCTGCAGGCCGCTCGACCCGAGTCGCCGCATCTCCATACTCATGTCCCCTCTGGTGTGCGCGGAGTGTGGGCGGCGGCCGAGCGCGCCCGGCCGCCGCAGCCTAGACGGCTGGGATCGCGACGGGCTGGGAGCCGGCGTCGGCAAGTCGGCGCTTCGCTTCGGCGTAGACATCGGCCGGCAACGGCCCCGCCAGCAGCGAATCGAGGTTATCCTGCAAGTGGGCCGGGTTGATGGTCCCGACGATGGTGGTGTCAAGGTCGGGGTGGCTGTAGGTGAAGCGCACCACGAACTCCATGCGCGACATCCCGTCGAGCAGGTCGTCAATGCCGACCCGCTGCCAGACATCCCAGGAGTCGCCCTGCTCCTTGCCGGGGCCGCCCTTCGCCGCGCCGCCCCGCACGATGATGCCGGCCCCGGCCCGCGATGCCGCTTCGATCAGCGTCTCGTGCTGGCGCTCCAGGGCGGAGTACGGAATCTGAAACGCGTCGAATACGCCCATGTCGATCTGCTCGGCCAGATTCGGGATGGTGCCGGAGATGCCGATGAAGCGGACTTTCCCCTGCCGTTGCAAATCCTGGAGCGCCTGCAAGCCCCCGTGTTCCTCCAGTTGCGCCTTTGAGGGC
>JBBQBU010000480.1:0-4776 GCA_038318015.1 Chloroflexota bacterium
CTTCAGGGCGTCGCGAGCCTCCGCGCCGCCAATGGTCACGACGGTGACGCTGCCGCCGTGCTTCTCTTTCAGGCGCAGCGCAGCTTCCAGGGCGTTGGCGTCGTACCCGTTCATCACGGGGGCCACACCACCCGGCGGCACAACTTTGCGGCCTGCCTCGTCCACCCTAAAGTGGGTGGGCGGGATATCAGGATCAGGGACTTGCTTGAGGGTGACGACGATCTTCATACGGTGCTCCGAAGGCACAGCGTAGCGTTGACAGGAGGGCGAGGACGGCGGGCCGCTGTACATTGACGCACGCCCGTTTGCACGTGGTGGAAACGGCGATCAGCGCCCGTGCGACGGCTACACCTTCAGCAAGATGATACCATGCGGCTGCGCCCCCTTCTTGGTGGCACTGCCTGCAACGTGTGCCGAGGCATGCCCCCGGTGACGAGGCCGGCTGCTCGGTCGTGCGCGGAAGGTGTCGCCGCCGGCATGGTACGATTTGCCGCAACCGCGCAGCTTCGGAGCCGACATGTCCCAGTCGCCAGCGCCCGCATCGCAGCCGTCTAAGCAAGAGAGCCTCGTCAGCGTCATCTCATGGAAGGCCGTCTTGTTTGGCTCGTTGGTGACGCTCGGCCTGAGCCTGACGGCCGGCCGCCTCACCGCCAGCTACTTCGCGGCGAACCTCGGGGCGCAGGCGGGGCTGCTATTCGCGGGTATGTTCATCGGGGCGTTCGTCGCTGGCCGCGTGTCTGGCCGGTTCGGCGCGACCCAGGGCATCGCGATGGCCGTCATCTTCATTCTGATTGGCGCATCGCTGAAGGCGTACACCGAGATCGACCTGGCGACGACATACGGCCCGCAGGTGCTTGGGCCGATGGACATGGGCGGTCTCATCCTGGGCGACCTGATCTACCTGTTAGGTGGCTGGATGGGCGGCTGGTTCGCGGACTCGTGGATGGCACGCCGCACGCGGTAGCCAGCCTGACGGTCTGCCCGACGAACCACTAACGCGCCGCTCCGGCCGTAGCTGACGGCCCGGACCGAGGCAGTTCGGACTGCGTACGATTCAACGCCCGGCTGAAGAAGCCGTGCACCCGGGCCCGGTAGGTGTCGTACATCTCGTCAAGCCCCCTGCAATGCTTGAGGCCGTCGATCAGCCACAGCTCTTTCGGCTCGGCGGCGCGGTCATACAGGGCGTGGGCGCTGGCGACGGGCACCACGTCGTCCGCAGTCCCGTGCACGATCAACAACGGGCGCGGCGCGATGCGGTCCACCACCTCGACCGGATCAAAGGCGTGCATGCGGTTGCGCACGTGCAGGGCCGTCGTCATGCAGCCGAGGTAGGCCAGGACCGGCGTGACCTGCCGGGGCCAGCCGCGCAGGTTGGCCGACTGCTGCACGGCCCAGCGTAGCCGCGCGAACGGGCTATCCACCAGCACCGCAGCGATCCGTGGATCTTCGGCGGCGGCCAGAATCGCGATGGCTCCGCCCATCGACATGCCGTAGATGCCGACCGGGCCAAGCCCACGTTCAAGGAGTGCCTCGACGGCCGGCGGCACGTCGAGCCGTTCCTCGTAGCCGATGGTTGTGTGCACGCCGTCGCTCTCGCCGTGCCCACGGTGGTCGAGAAGCAGTACGTGAAAGGCTGGGTAGAGCAGCCGGGCGACCGGCAGCAACTGGTGGCGGTTGCTGCCGTGGCCGTGCAGGGCAATGACTGACGATGTCGCGGTTGGGGAGCGGAACAGCCAGCTCTGCAGGCGGATGCCGTCGGCGGCCGTCAACTCAACCTCTTCTGCTGTGGTCAGGCCAAGCCGCAACGGGTCGTCGCGGAAGTCGGTGCGGCGGCTCAGGGTGATCTGTCGGTGCCCATACTCGCCGACCAGCGCCACGAAACCGGCCACACCGAGGACAGCCAGTGACGCCAGCGACGCGCGCCGCAAGAGTGAAGGGGCCAAAGCAACAGTGTCAATCATAGGTTCAGGTACTCGCTGGCGCGTAGTCGCTGGTCAGGTCGGCACGCGAACATTCTGCGCTGCCAGCGCGTGCACGAATCTCAGGATCGCCTCATTCAAGCCGGCCGCTTCATGGTCAACCGTGCTGACATGATAGCAATTGTCCAACAAGATGACGTCAGTGTCGGTGCTGCCAACGCCGCTGCGAATCAACTCCGCGTTGCGAGGCGGCACTACATGATCCTCCCGCGCCTGGAAGATGCGCAACGGCTGACGCACCTGTCCTAACCGTTCGGTCGTGTCGCGCATCAGGCCGAGCAACTCGGGGATCGTGCGGGTACGAATGCGCCGGTACGCCACGTGCGTGTCCCAGACCGCTTCGTTCTTGATGTCGGGCCGTCCCCAGGCTTGCCACTTGATGATGCGCGACAGCGGACCGGCAAACGGCAACCGCCAGTCGTCCAGCACCAGCGGCGCGCCGATCGTCACCAAGCCGACCAGTCGCGCATCGGCCGCGCGCCGCGCCCCGACGTTGAGCGTCAGCGTGCCGCCCATCGACAGCCCGACGATGACAGCCCGTTCACACCGTGCTAGCAGGCGATCCAGACCCGCCTGAACGTCCGCGATCCAGTCCCCGAACGGCACGCCGACCATCTCGTCCGGGTGGGTGCCGTGCCCGCGCAGTTGCACGCCCTCAGAGCCGATGCCCGCCGCGGCCAGCGCCTCGCCGACCGGCCGTAGCTCGAATGGCGAGCCGGTGAACCCGTGCACCAGCACCGCGCCAATCTCGGTCCCGCCGGGGAATGTGAACGGCTCCGCGCCGGCCAGCACCCGGCGGCCTGCAACGATCATGATGATTCCCCCTGAAATGCCGACTGGCGCGTCCGAAAGGTCGCATCGCCAACGGGCTCCTCGGGCGCACGCTCCACGTCGGAGACCCAGGCACCCGGCGGGCCGCTCCGACACCAGGCGACGACCCGCGCGACCTCGGCCGCCGGCCCCTCGAAGACGGCTTCGACGCGGCCATCGCTCAGGTTCCGAACCCAGCCACTCAGGTTATACCGCTGCGCCTGGATGACCGTGGCGTAGCGGAAGCCGACGCCCTGCACCCGGCCGCTGATCCAAACGTGCACCCGCGAGTGTCCCCGTGGCGTCACTTCGGCCACAGCAAGACTACTCTCCGCGCTCCAGGGCGGCAATCACGTCGAGCACCAGTTGGCCGGCGAGTTGCAGATTGGCAGGGTCGATGAACTCGGCCTTGTCGTTAGGGGAGTGGTAGTTCGGATCGTTCGAGCGGTAGACGAACAGGGCCGGGATGCCCGCGCGCATGAACGGCGCGTGATCGCTGGCCCCGGACTCGCCCATGCTGGCGAGGGACAGGCCGCTGCGGGTGCCGACTGACTGCGCCAGCCGGATCATGGCGTCCGTCCCCCCGACGCGACTTTCAGTGCCGACACCGACCATGTCCAGATTGATCATCGCCCGGATGCTCTGGCGCTCGGTCTCGGAGAGTTGCCCAACGTAGTGGGTGCTGCCGATCAGGCCGATCTCTTCGGCGTCAAAGCCCACAAACGTCAGCGTGTACGGCGTCGGCGCGGTTGCCATCACTCGGGCAATCTCCAGCATCGTGGCCGTGCCCGAGCCGTTGTCGTTTGCGCCCGGCCCGGCCGCCACCGAGTCGATGTGTGCGCCGATGACCAGAGTCTGCGGGCCGCCCGGACGGGTCGCCACCACGTTCGACCCGGTGCTTTGCTCGGCCGAGGCGTCCACCGCAACGCGCACCCGGCCGCTGCTGGCTGCTGTCGCCTGCAACGTGGGTCCGTCTTCCTGCGCGACGCTGACAGCCGGGATCGCCGACAGGCCGACAAGGCTGCCGCTGACGTTGCCGGGCTGGTTGTTCACGACGATGATCGCGACAGCGCCGGCCCGGGCGGCGGCCTCAACCTTGTCCGCAAAGCGCGTTTCGCCGCGCGTCACCAGCGCCACGCTGCCGCGCACGTCAACGGCGGAAAAGTCCTCGTCGCGGCCCAGCCCCGCTTCAACCAGCGCCGCTTCGACAACCCCACCCGTCGAGTACTGCATCGTGTTGGTGGCAAGCGGGCGCTGGGCGTCGCCCGCCAGCACGACCGATGAGCCGCGATCCTGATACGCATTGATGGTGAACGGCTGCGTCTGCACCTGATAGCCCATCCCTGAGAAGCGCGCCGAGAGGTAGTCGTGGGTGCGCGTCTGGACCGGCGATCCGGCAACGCGACTACCGATACCGACGCTCAGGGCATCGACATGCTGGTTGGCGGCCGAACCGCTGAAGGTTGGTGCGCTCTCGGCTTCGGCGCTCAGGCGCGGCGACGCGTCGGCAACGCTCCGCACCAGGGCGGCAGCGGCCGCGCGTTCCGGGGCGGCCGCCGCTCCCCCTGAACCCCACACGAGCGACATCGTTGTCAGCAGAGCGACGAGCAAGACCACGGACACTCGTTTCATGATGGTGCGGACGCCTCCTGCTCGAAATGGTACGGGCCGGGCGTCCGGCCTGCCCCACATTTTGCGGGCGGGCGGCATGGCGCTAGGCGCTGCGCTCGGCCAACTCGATCAAGTTGCGCGCCAGCACAGCGTTCGTGACCGGCCCGACGCCGCCTGGCACCGGCGTGATGGCGCTGGCGACCTCCCCAACGCTGGCGTAGTGAGCATCGCCAAACAGCGTGTCGCCCACCACGTTAATGCCGAAGTCGATCACGACTGCGCCCGACTTCACCATCGACCCGTCGATCAGGTCGGCGCGGCCAGCCGCCAGCAACAAGACATCCGCCTGCCGGGTCACGCTGGCGAGATCGACGGT
>JBBQBU010000481.1:0-4772 GCA_038318015.1 Chloroflexota bacterium
CACCGTTGCGAGCAGGCCAAGCTCCGGGCGCTGTGGGTAGGTCAGCAACTCGAATGCGAGTGACTGTCCGCCCCGTGTGCGCACGCCATCGCTGCCGAGGGTCCAGCCGGCCCCGTCCAGTAGCGTACTGGCCTGCGCCGGGTCGTACGGCAGCGGCATCGGATCGGCGAAGGGCAGGAACCGCGGATAGACCGAAGTCGCCACCACACCGCTGCCTTCAACGACGCTCTGGACAAGCGCCTCGCGGTTGATCGCCAGTGAAACCGCCTGACGCACCGCTGACTCATCGAACGGTGTGGTCTGGCAGTTGAAGTAGATCTGATTCATCGCCTGCTCATCACCGGACACGACGGTCAAGCCGGCCGCCCGTGCTTGCGTGACCCCCTGAACCGGAATCTGGCGGCCGAGATCCACATCGCCGGCCAGGACAGCCGCGAGCCGGGCATTGCCGTCGGAGACCGCTCGGGAGGCCAGCCCGGCCAGCATCGGGACACCCTGCCAGTAGGCGTCGTTGCGACGCGCCGCAACGAACTCGCGCGGGCGGAACTCGGTCGGGATCATCGGTCCGGTCAGGATCGGCATCATCCCGAACGCCTCGTCGCCCATCCGGACAGCTTCGTCAGCGTCGTGGATAATCAGGTTGAACCCGCCGAGGCTGGCAAGGAACGCCCCGTTCGGCGCACGGGTGACCAGATCGAGCGTGAGGGAATCGACCACCTCGACGCTGGCGAGATCAAGCAGGGTGGCCGTCGCCTTCCGCTTTTCCACCACGCGGAGGGTGGCCGAACGGACAGCATCAGCATCGACAGCGCGCCCGTTCCAGAACGTGATGCCGCTCTTCAGGCGGACCCGCCATCGCAGCGGATCAAGCGACGTGACGCTCTCTGCCAGCCACGGCTCCAGGGTGCCCTGCGGCGTGATCCGCATCAGCGTCTCACCCATGCCGTACTGGATAATGTAACTGGTGACGGCGTTAACTGGGTCGAGCGAAGGTGCCCCGAACGAGTCGGCCGTCCGCAGGATGCTATCCCCCTGCGCGAATGGCGCTCCGGCAACCGACGCCGCTGTCGAGGCCGGGCGCCCGGCGACTGCTGGTGTGGCGGCCCAACTGACGGGCGCTGTCGTCATTCCCAGCGCAATGCCACTCGCGGCTCCTGCCGCGAAGCGGAGCCAGTTCCGACGGGTGATCCGAGACGATTGCATCGTGTCCACTCCATCCTGATCGCCCGCCCCACACGGGGGCGGGCGTGACTGAGCCGGCGAAGCACACTCCGATGCCCAGGCCGACGAGATGTGAGATCTAACGAGATACGGTCTCATCAGAGATGAGGCACTGTATCAAGAAGGACTGGCAGCGTCAAGTCTCGCTGTCGGACGCCGAGTTGCAGCCGATCCTGACACGCCGTATCATCTCAACTATGATACTGTGTATCATCAGTCAATGTAGAGGTTCTGGTGAGGTGGGTTCATGGCGGTCAGCGGCTTCGGCGTCTACGCGCGGCTTGGCGTCCGCCCAGTCATCAATGCGCGAGGCGTGAATACGATGGCCGGCGGCTCCCTGATGCCTCGTCCAGTGCTCGATGCGATGGTCGAGGCGGCCGGCTGCTTCGTGGACATGGCCGACCTCAACGCCAGGGCCGGGAGGCGCATCGCTGAACTCGCGGGTGCTGAGGCGGCGATGGTCACGGCGGGCTCAGCGGCCGGGATGCTCGTCGCGGCGGCGGCCTGCATGGCTGGTTCTGACCCGGCGCAGGTTCGCCAACTCCCTGACACCGGCGGACTGCGGAATGAACTGGTGATCCAGCGCTGTCAGCGCTTTCAGTACGACCAGGCGCTTCGCACATCTGGGGCGCGACTGATCGAAGCGGGCGATCCGGAAGGCTGCATTGAGGCGCAGCTTGACGGTGCCATCCGTGAGCGGACGGCGGCACTCGTCTACGTGGTCTACCCTCCGCTCGGTCACCGGGGCGTATCCGTCGAGGCGATCATCGAGATCGCGCATCGCCACGGGCTTCCGCTCATCGTGGACGCCGCCTCGGCGATTCCACCGCTCCGCCATCTCAGCCTCTGGACTGATCTTGGCGCGGATCTGGTGATCTTCAGCGGTGGCAAGGGCGTGCGCGGCCCAGCCGGGACCGGCTTCATCCTCGGTCGTCCAGATTTGATCGCGGCGGCCTCAGCCAACGCCGCGCCGAACTCGGCCATTGGCCGGGTCTGTAAAGTTGGCAAGGAAGAGATCGTCGGACTGGTAACGGCGCTCGAACTGTTCGTCGCGCACGACCATGCCGCCGAGTGGCAACGTCACCTTACTGAGGCGCATCTGGTGACGGGGGCCGTTGCCGATCTGCCCGGCGTCCACGCCCGAGTCGTGGAAGACAGTACGCTCTGGCCGTCCCCGGCCGCCCTGATCCGCTTCGACGCGGCCATCAACGGCCTGACACCAGGCGCGGTCATGGAGGCCCTCCGGAGTGGCGAGCCGCCAATTCTCACCCGCCTCTATCCGTCGGGCCAACCGGATGCGGAACTCTGTGTCGATCCTCATTGCTTGCGCGACGGCGAGGCCCAACTCGTCGTGCGGCGACTACGGGAGGCGATCACACAGCCCAGGCCCTCAGCGACGGACTGACACCGAAGGGAGACAACTGATGGCACACCTGTTGATGGTCGATAGCTGGGTCACGGAGATGGGGCAGTTCCTACCGCAGGCGATTGAGCGGCTCGGCCACAGCTTCACCTTCGTGACCCGCGACCTGACCCATTATTTGAAGAAGCCGCCCCCGAAAGGCTGGCACCCGCTCCTCAACGCCCAGAATATCTTGACCACAGACACGAACGATGCGGCGTCGCTGATCCGGTTTGCTGAGCGCTACCGCACAGTCGTGCCGTTCGACGGGGTCATTACGAGCTGCGACTACTACCTGAGCACAGTCGCCCAGCTTGCCGATCACTTCGGGCTACCGACCACCCCGGCCGATGCGTTCGAGACGGCCCGCTTGAAGCACCGGATGCGGGCCGCGCTGGACCGAGCCGAGCTGCCGAATGCACGGTATCGGGTGACGACCTCGTGGGAGGAGACCCAGGCAGCCGCTTCGGAGATCGGCTACCCGGTCGTCCTCAAGCCGACGGATCTCTGCTCCAGTATGTTCGTGGTCGTGGCACAGGATGAGGCAACGCTTCGTAGAGCCTTCCAGCAACTGGAAGATTTCCCGATCAATACGCGCAAGATCGCACGCGAGCCGATCTTCCTGATCGAGGAGTACCTGCGCGGCGAAGAGATCTCGGTCGAGGCGTTCACCTACCAGGGTGAGACCACCATCATCGGCATCACTGACAAGAGCTTGAGCAGCCCGCCAGCCTTCATCGAGACCGGCCATATGACCCCGGCCGTCCTCCCAGCGTCCGATGCTGAGGCAACGACGAGTCTGGTGAAGAAGGCGCTTGCAGCGGTTGGTTACACGCACGGCATGTCCCACACTGAGGTGAAACTCACCCCGGACGGGCCGCGCATCGTGGAGATCAACGTGCGCTGTGGTGGCGGCCACATCTCACAGTTGTATCGGCTGACGCAGGGTGTGGACCCCGTCGAGATGATGGTCCAGCTTGCGCTCGGGCAGCGGCCAACCTATGAGCCAGAGGAGACGGGCATCAAGAGTGCCGCCGTCATGTACTACGTCGCGCCGCGCGGAGGCACCGTTGCCGAGGTTCGTGGCCTCAACACACTGCAAGACGATCCGAGCGTCGTCGAGTGGCATGTGCCGGCGCTGGCCGGTACCACGCTCCGCGAGCCGGTCGACAACAACGACTGCCTCGGCCATGTGCTGACTATCGACCGTGACGGGCCTGGCGTCCGCGCCAAGGCCGAGGCTGCGCTGGCCCGCATCGAGTTGACCTACGCCGACGAGCGCATTGGCGCACTCGCCTAGCGTAGTACCCAACACCACACGGAGAGGATGTTCAGATGGCGTCTGTCGCGCCAGTTCATCCTGTCCAGCTCATTGAGAGAGGATCCGATGACTGCCTCGACACCCACGTCACAGTACACCCCGCCGAAGCCGCATGCTGTTCAGCCGCCGGCGCCCAACACCACCACCGAACTGCTCCAGCAGGCCCGCGCCGGCCTGTACGGCCCGCCGCCCTCTACGATGATCGTGACCTACGCCTTCACCACCCGTTCCAAGTCACGGCACGTTGGCTGGCCGAACACGTACGCCAACTACGCCGTCTCGCTGCGCGTTGGCCGGTCTGTCGGCTCGTGCCTCTTCGAGCCGGGCACGGTGAGCCAGGACGAGGTTGAGGAGTGCTGTACGCGGACCCTGGATGAGTTGCTCGACCATCCGACTCGTCCGGTGCAGATCGCGGCGCTTGATGCGTATTTTGCCGAGCTGTTCCCACATCATGAGTCGGCAATTGCCCGGCCATACCAGTTGCCTGAAGGCAACACGACCGACAAGCTCGGTGCGAGAGCCGCCGGCGTGATGTCGCTGCTCAACCCGCAGCCCGGGCAGCAGGTAGCGATGATCGGCGTGATCGGGACGATGATCGCCTGGCTACGGGAGCATGGTGTTCGCTACAAGCTGTGCGACCTGGACCCGCAGCCGCCGATGTCCGGTGATGTTGTTTCCCAGGACATGCACGAGGTGATCCAGGGAGCTGACGGCATTCTCTCTACGGGGATGACCATCGCGAATGGCGGCTTCGACACACTGCTGGAGCACTGCCGAACCATTGGCACGCCGCTGGTTGTCTACACCCAGTCCGGTAGCCACTGTATC
>JBBQBU010000482.1:0-4769 GCA_038318015.1 Chloroflexota bacterium
CCCTCAGTTCACCGTGGAGCAATGGGCAAACGGAAGGCCAGGTCAACCGACTCAAGGCGCTCAAGCGGCAGATGTATGGCCGCGCCAAACTCGACCTGCTCCGCAAACGCTTCCTCTACGCCGCCTGACAGGTGCACCGAATGTGAGACAGAGCCGGGTTCTCGCAGTCGAAGGTGACGGTCCCAATTTTGAGCATACTCGTAGCTCCATGCGTCAGATGACGGGCGGGGCGGCCGGGCGTTGTCGCTATTCGGCTGCGGGAGCGTCTGCGACAGGTTCCTCGGTCGGCGCCTTCTCGATGGGCGGCAGCGGGAACGGCCGCCCGGCGTACTGAAACAGCCGCTCCATATTCGGCCGGTCCGGGCCGTCCTTCGAGTAGCCAGGCACTTCGAGGTAGAGCGGCGTGGTGCCGAGCGCCGGGTGCTGCACAAACCGCCCCAGCGCCTCCGCGCCGATCTCGCCGTCGCCCAGGTTCTCGTGGCGGTCCTTGTTGGAGCCGAACGGAGCCTTTGAGTCGTTCAGGTGGACTGCGCCCAACTGGTCGAACCCGACGAGGCTATCAAACTGGGACAGCGTGCGCTCCAGGTCGTCGGCGGTCCGCAGATCGTAGCCGGCGGTGAAGATGTGGGCGGTGTCGATGCAGGTGCCGATGCTGGCCGGTGCCCCAAGCGTGCGGATCATGCTGCCGATCTCGTCGAAGGTGCCGCCCATCGTCTCGCCAGCGCCAGCGCTCGTCTCGAACAGCAGGCGAACCGGCCCGTTGTACTGCTCCAGAATCTCCGCGAACGTACGGCAGCACCGGTCGAGCGCATCGGCCCTGGCCGCCCCTTTTGCGCTGCCCAGATGCGTCACCACGACGGACGCACCGAGCGCTTCGGCGGCCTTCAGCGTGGCAACCAGGGACACAACCGTCTTGGCGCGGTGCTCATCGCTCTCGCTGGCCGGGTTGACCAGATAGATGGCGTGCACGGCAATCGGGCCGAGGTTGGCGTCGGCGCAGGCGGCGCGAAACGCGGCGGCCTCGGTGGGCTTGGTGCTGGGGGGCCGCCACATCTGCGGCGAACTAGCGAAGATCTGGATGCCCTCACAGCCGATGCTCGCCGCCTTGCCGGGGATGCCTTTCAGGCCGCCGCCGGAGACGTGCGCGCCGAGGCGAACGCCGGTCGGCGCGGGGGTGGGCAGGGTAACAGCGGCGGTCGAAAGGTCAGCGGACATGATCGACATCGACGAGCACTCCAGATACAGTCGCGCGCCGCCCTGCCGTACGCAAGAGAACGGACGTTCGTAGCGGATCGCCACTGTACCACGCAGGCGAACAGAACGGCGGACATCCGACCTACGGACACCCTTCTTCGCCCAGTATGGGCAGTCCAGACGCACGCCAGGCTCCCCTCCCGCGGACCGGTACCTTCAGGTCGCGGGAGGGGAAGGCCGGTGGTACGGTTGGTGGTGAAGGGAGACGGCAGGCGCTCACAGTTCGTCGCCTTCAAGCATGGGCACCGAGCCGTCCTCAAGGATGCGTTGCGGCGTATAGCTCTCCGTGAGGAACAGCATCGCACCGTTCACGCCGTCGTCCGCGCCGATCCACTGATCCAGCAAGGGCGTCAGGCGCACGCCCGGCTCGACGGCCGGCAGGCTGGCGCGGTCCAGAACGACCAGGGCGCGACCGCCGGGGTTCTCGGCAGCGAGGGTGCGGGCCGTCATCGTCATGGTGCGCGTCGGCACGCTACTGGCTGCCAGCAGGTAGTGGAGTGCCTCCAGCGCGTTGCCGCCGGCCCCGAGCCGTAGCCGCGCAAGGCGCTCGTCCAGTAGCACCACCTCGTCGTACCGCCGGGCATCGAAGACGGCGGGCGGCACCCGCAGCAGGCCGTCGCCCGTGCGCTCTTCGGGGTTCGTCTCCTCATAGTAGCCGCGCAGCCCGCCGAGCGGCGACAGCACCAGCCCTCCCAGCGCAACCCCGAGGGCGAGGCGCGGCAGGCTCCCACGTCCGGTGATGATGGGAGCGAGCGCCCCGACCGCCACGCCAATCGCCACGATGCCGACCACCGCCACGGGCATCAGGTAGCGTCCATTCAGCAGCGGATTCGCCTCCGCGCTGACGTACGGCAGCACGAGCAGGCACGACACGGCCACCAGCGGGAGCAGCGGCCGCCCGCGCAGTACCAGTACCAGCGCCCCGACGACGGCCAGCAGGATGAACGGCCACGCCAGCGGGTCAGCCAGCACGTTGTCGGCGGGTGGGCGGCTGGTCAACTGGCCCGCCAGCATCCGCCAGACGGCCACCAGCGCCACGCCCACCGAATCAAGGTACATCTCGCCAGAGGGGTTCTGGCTGGCGTCGGGGGCCAGCCACGCCGTGCCCCAGTGCAGGCCCGGCCATGGCAGCGCCCGCTGCTGCGCGAGTGTCGCCAGGGTGCCGGCGTAAGTGCTCGCGAAGCCGGCCAGCGCCACCAGCGACCAGGGACTGAGGATGAGCGAGCGGGCGCGGAACCAGCCGGCCAGTGTCAGCCCCGGCAAGACCGCCAACACCAGCGGCGAGGTCTGGACGGCCAGCCCGAACAGCACACCCGCCAGCAGCAGCCAGCGCCCGTTCCGGCCATTCAGCGCCCGTTCCACCGCGAACAGCAGGGCGATGACCAGCAGCGGCGTAAAGCTCTCTGAACGGGCAACCTGACTGGTGACGACGACGTGCGCGGCCGACGTGGCCAGCAGCACCGCCGCGACCAGCCCGGCGATGCGCGGCATCAGGAACGACTCCTGGATGCGGCGGCGGCCAAGCGGCCGGCACAACTCGCGGGTCAGGACGTAGACGAGCGGCACAGTCAGCGCCGCCTGCATCGTCGTCACCAGACGCGGGAGGTAGGGACTGGGGCCGACCAGCGCGAACGCCGCCGCGAACAGCAGTTCATGGACCGCCCCCACCGACAACAGCGGCGCGCCCGGCACGAACCACGCTCCGGCCTGCGCCCGCACCAGGGCGTGCAGCAGTTGTTCGGTGTCGTCGTTGACGAGCGGCGCCGACCAGAGGTGCGGCAGCCGAATCACGACGGCAACGAGCCAGAGGGCCGCAAGCGCCAGCATCTCCAGCCAGCCGGTGCGCGCTCGCGCCAACAGCAGCGCACGCACCGCCTCGGCGGTAGACGGACGAGAAGCGCCCAGTTCGATGCCCGGCAACGGTCCGACCGGGCGGGGCAGACGGTAGTGATCGGCGGCCACGCATGCCTCCTACGAGTTCCCAGGCCAGAACATTCGGCTGACGGGCAGTCTCCTGCCGAGCAACAGAACGGCGGCTTCGGGGGCCGCTGTCGCGGGGGCGTTGCGCCGCCCTCGACAACCCTGGCGTGTACCAGGACGGGCGGATGCGGCAGATGGTTCGGTGTCGCAACGCGGCTGCAACGCCCGGCGACAGGTCCGTGACGGAGGTAGACAGAGGGGTGGTCTAGCTCATCAGAAGGCCGGTGTCAGGCTGGCGGCAGTTTTTGTGCGGCAGGGAGCGGCTGGTCGGGAGGCCGGCGGGTGGCCTACCATGCTGGCTGCCAGCGCCGTCACTGTGGCCGCCTGGATGGCCGGTCCTCCTCTCGCGGCGGGCTGGCGAGACGCAAGGAGGATGTCACCGGATGAGGATCAACACCGCCAAGCAGAAGATGCTGAAGGGCGACGTGTCCTTCGGCTACGCGATCGGCCTCGGCTCGATGGTCGCCGCCGAGGCGATGGCGAACTGCGGAATCGACCATATTTTGCTCGACCGCCAGCACGGCTCGTGGGGCGAAGACTCGACCATCGCCGCGCTGATCGCCATGCACGGCGGCTCGGCCATCCCGATGGCCCGGGTCTCGCGCAACGACTACACGATGATCGGCCGGCTGCTCGACGAGGGCTGCATGGGCATCATCGTGCCGATGGTGCACACCGCCGAAGACGCAAAGGCCGCCGCCGATGCCTGCCGCCTCCCACCCACCGGCAGCCGCTCGTGGGGCTGGGGCCGCGCCACCATTTACGGGACGGACTACCCAGACACGGTGAACGATCAGATCTTCGTGGCCGTCCAGATCGAAAGCCGGCTGGCGGTTGAGAACGTCGAGGCGATCCTATCGACGCCGGGCGTTGACGGCTGCTGGACCGGCCCTGGCGACATGGCGCTGTCGATGGGCGTGGACCCGCGCAAGGCGGACGAGAGCGACGAGCATGCCCGCGCGCTGGAGAAGATTGTCCAGGCGTGCAAGGACACCGGCAAGATTCCCGGCATCGCAGCCGGCGGCATCGAGGATGGCCTTCGCCGCGCAAAGCAGGGTTTCCAGTACATCATCTGCGGCAGCGACAGCGGCTTCATGATGGCGGGCGCACGGGCCGGTCTGAAGACGCTCGGCGTCCAGTAAGCACGCGGCCCTCACCCTCCGGCCCCCTCTCCCACGAACTACGGGCCCCCTCCGCCTGCGGCGGGATCCCCGTGTCGCAAGCGGGAGAGGGGCGCAACCGACAGGTGGGCGCGCAGTACTCACGGGCACCATGTATTGAGTCTCACCAGTCTCGCGCCTGTCCCTACCCCGCCGCTGCCCCAGAACCTGACACCCAGGACCGGGCGCTTGACGAAACGCGCCCGCCTCGCTACCCTCTTGCTGTGATTGCGGCGGCAGCGCGCGAGAAGGTCTATGAGCGACTGGTGGCCTGGATCTGGGAGCAGCAGGCGCTCGTTGGCACGCTTCCCGCCGACGACGGTCACACGTATCACGTCGTGTTTCGGGGGCGCGGCTGGGGCGAGCGAAGCCCCG
>JBBQBU010000483.1:0-4765 GCA_038318015.1 Chloroflexota bacterium
GCACCAGCAACAACTGGTCAATGGTCCGGACCGTGCGTGGCCAGTCCAGCCCGGTGACGTAGATGTGCTTCAAGTTGGTGAGCATCCGGAACAGGATGGCGCGCGTCCCGACCGGCTCCAGCATGGCCGGACTGAGCCGCACATTCGGCCCGTACAGCCCGCGCAACCGATTCTGACAGTCGGCGTCCGTCAGGATGGCCCCGTCTGCGAACGGATCGACCAGCAGCGGTTGGACGGGGTCGCTGTACCGGACCAGGAAATGACCGGGCATCCCCACGCCGTCCAACGGCAGGCCCAGGCGACGGCCGAGCGCAAGGTAGACCGCCGACAGGGTGATCGGGATGCCCAGGCGACGTGACAGCACATCGCTCAGGTAGCTGTTGCGCGGATCGTAGTAGGCGTCCGGGTTGCCGTGAAAGCCAAGTTCACCGTGGACGAAGTCGGCGAACGTGCCGACGACATCGGCCGGGGCACGCACGTCGGCGAGGCGTCCCCGGCAGAGGTCCGCGAACCGATCCAGAGTCCGCAGGCCCGCCTCGACATCCAGCGCCGGGTACTCGGTCGCTGCGTACAGCAGCGCCGCACGGTCCAACTCGATATCGTCGTCGTCGCAGCCCATCAACTCGGCGAAGGCATCAGCCGGATCAGTCACACATCCTCCCGGTGCTGGCTGCCTCCGCCGAATCTCGGCGCTCGCCGTGATCGGTAGCCTGTGATGGGGCTACGAGGCCGTACCCGTTGCCAGGAACTGCCGGAACGTCTCGGCCAGGATGACCGGGTCGTGCAGGAAGTATGGCGTCTTCTGCCCCTGCAAGTTGATTCTTGCGCGGATCAGCACCGGCACGTCCAGGCTTTTGGACTCTTCGAGCGCGCCGGCCAGCCCCTTCGCCGTGTCCACGTCGAACGCTTGCATGCCGCATGCCTTTGCCACTCCTGCGAAGTCCGTCGCGCCGGCGGCGGTCGGCTGGTGGCCGGTCGAGCCGTAGGTGCCATTGTCGAGGATGACCAGCACCATCTTCTCGGGCTTCAGCAGGCCGATGGTCGTCAGCGTCGAGAAGCCCATCAGCAGGCCGCCGTCGCCCTCAATGGTCACGACCTTGCCGAACGACGACCCGGCGAGGCCGACGGCCAGTCCGAGGCCGATGGCGGGCGGCAGGCCCATCGAGTCCAAAATGTGCAGGTGGTTCTTCTTGTAGCCGACTGCTGCCACCATCTCACGGATGGCCGCCCCGACGTTGACGACAATCGGGTCAGTCGGGAAGGCAGCATCGACGGCCTTCAGGGCGTCGGTACGCGTCATCTCAGTCACGGTCAGCCCCCCATCAGGTTGACGAGCAGCATCACCGGCCGATGGGTGATCCGGCTGAACTCGTACGACTTCTGGACGGTCGCGGCCCACTGGTCAATCGGCGTGCGGCTGTCCAACTCGAAGTAGCGAACGTTGGCGGCGTCGAGGATGGCCGGGACGCGCTCGCAGATCATGTGAATCATCGAGTTGTACTCGTTCAGCCCGCCCCGCCGGGACACGACATAAAACTGGGGAATGTGGTACGCCATCGGGAAGGTGGCGAGGGCCGTCAGCAGGTTGCCGACACCGTTGTCCTGGATGATGGCGACGGACCGGTTGCCGGCCAGTTCCAGACCGGCCAGGATGCCGACGCCTTCCTCCTCACGCGGGATCGGGAAGGTCGTGGTGTTCGGCCGGGCCAGCAGATGATTGATGATGTGGGTCAGGGTGCTGCTGGGCAGATGCAGCACATACTCAGGGTCGATGGCTTCCAGGCCGTCGATAATCGCCTGGCTGCGCTCGTCGGGCTGGGGCATCAGCACCGCCTCTCGCTCGGTAGAGTGGGGGGGAAATGAACCTGGCCGGACCTTCAAGGCAACGGGCTTGCCACGCTGGTCACGGTCGCCAATTATAGGTCCGTCCCTAGATTGGCAGTGAACGCCGTTTAGGTATATGCCATGAGCATTCAGCGACAGGCCGAACGGTTGTGCTGGTTGCGTTCTTGCACCGAATGTGGTAATTGTGTTGAAGAGATCGGATCAAGGCATGTCCAGGCCACAGATACTTCTCGTCGATGATGACCGGCGGGTCCGACAGTTGGTCGGCCTCACGCTGCCGGCCGATGACTATGAGTTGTCGTTTGCGCCTGATGGTGCTGCCGCCGTCCGATCCACCGAACTGCAAGTCCCTGACCTGATTCTGCTCGACTTTGCCATGCCGGGCATTGATGGCGTGGATGTCTGCGCCGCCATTCGTGCTAACCCGGCGACGGCCGCGACGCCCATCGTCATGCTGACCGGCCACGGAGACGACGACATCCGCCGGCGGGCCGTGCTGGCAGGCGCGAACGGCTTCCTGACCAAGCCGTTTAGCCCGCTGACGCTAGAACAGACCATTCGCAGCCTCCTGGGAGCCTCGAATCTCCCGGCCCTCGTGCCGCCGTCTAAGACCGACCGTCCGAAGACTCGCACTGCGCCGCCGTCCCTCGCTGCTGACGTGCGCCACCGGTCTGAGGTTGGAACGGCCGCCGATCCGAGCGTCCAGCCGCACGACGAGAGTGCGCCGGCCGGCACCGTCTCGCGCGAGCGGTTTGCAGATCTGCACGAGACGTTCTTGTCCACGATTGAGGCGCTGGCGACGGCGCTGGAACTGCGTGGCGCGGACATTGAGGGCCACTGCCAGCGCGTCAGCCTGTACACTGTGGCGGCGGCGCGGAAGCTGGGCGTCGCCGACGAGGAGCTAGAGCAACTGCGCTGGGGGGCGATCCTCCACGATGTCGGCATGATTGCCGTGCCGGATGTCATCCTGCTGAAGCCTGGACAGTTGCACCCGGAAGAATGGGCGCTGGTACAGCTGCATCCGGAACAGGGCGCGCGGCTGCTCCAGCATATTCCCGGCCTGGGTGCGGCCATGTCTATCGTGCGGTTCCACCATGAGCGCTTCGATGGTGCTGGCTACCCGCTCCGGCTGCGCGGCACCGCGATCCCGCTCGGGGCGCGCATCTTCGCCGTTGCCGATGCCCTGGACGCCATCACCACCGGCCGCCCGTACCGCCCTGCCCGTACCTGGGAACAGGCGCGCGTGGAGATCCTCCAGGGGCGTGGATCGCATTTCGACCCGACCGTGGTTGATGCGTACTTGGCGATCTTTGACGACCTCCAGGGCTTGACGGCGGCGGAAGAACCCATCGCACTCCACGCCTAGAACGTCGGCCTGCCACGTTCTCGTAGCCTTCGTACGGCCACGCCCACCTGATCCTGCCCGGCCGCGAAACGTGCTGGCTTCCAAGTCAACCTGCGCGTACGGCATCCGAAGCCCCGCCATTCCCAATGTCATACTGAGCGGAGCGAGCTTGCGAGCGCAGTCGAAGGATCTCACAGTCACGGAAGTCCATGCATGAGATCCTTCGCAGGCTCAGGATAACGATGTGGGTTGTGCGTCTGCGTCGATCAGCGTGTCGAGTTGGGCCGGTGCACCGGACAGGGCGATGGTACCGCCGACTGGCATGGCGTCCTCCGTCCATCGGCGTCTCACGTTAGCCGGGCGCAATCGGTCGGCAGCCCGACGGGTGGGGCGTGATCGCCCCGGAGCAGGGGCGTCATGCGTCCGGCGGGTTCATGATCCGAGCGGCCTCGGTTGACGTGATGACCGTCACGATCTCGAAGGTCACAAGGTCGTGCCACCGGGCGACCCACGCCGAGAGCAAGGCCGCGTCGTCGCACTCCATCACTTGATAGCAGCGGCGCAGGCTCACGTCTACCCAGCTGCTGACGTAGCGTAGGCCGTCTGGAGCCAACCGGCCCTGCTCGCGGAAGCGCGCGTAGATCGGGGTCGCCTGGCCGTCCTTGAAATGCTCGATGACCATGTACAGCAGGGCAACCTCACCGAACGTGCGCCCGAACAGGACGCCAAAGGGACGCAAAAGGGTCGGCGCGTCACCAGACGCGCCGACCCTTCGTTCTGGCGTGCAGATTCAGCTTACGCCGACTGGTCTTCCCGAATCTCGGTCATGTCAATCGGGCGCTCGGAGCGGGCCAGCAGTTGCGGCGGCTTGCCGGTCCTGATAGTCTCCGCGCTGATGACGCACTTGCGGATGTCGCTGCGCGAGGGGATCTCGTACATGACATCGAGCAGAATCTCTTCGATGATCGTCCGCAGGCCGCGCGCACCAGTCCGCAGTTCTAGCGCCTTCTCGGCAGTGGCTTCGAGGGCGTCCGGCTGGAACACCAATTCCACCTTGTCGAGCGACAGGAACTTGGAATACTGCTTCGTGATCGCGTTGCGCGGCTCGGTCAGAATCCGCATCAAGTCTTCCTTGAGCAGCGGATCAATGCTGACTGTGACCGGCAGGCGGCCGACAAATTCGGGGATCAGCCCGAACTTGAGCAGATCGTCAGCCGTCAGTTGCCGATACAGCGCCGCCGTATCGCCGTCTGACCGCTTCTCGTTCGCGAAGCCCATCATCCGCTTCGAGCCGACGCGCGACGCGATGATCGTCTCCAGCCCCTCAAACGCCCCGCCACAGATGAACAGGATGTTCATCGTATTGATCTGGATGAAGTCCTGGTGCGGATGCTTGCGGCCACCCTGGGGCGGCACGTTCGCGACGGTGCCCTCAATGATCTTGAGGAGCGCCTGCTGCACGCCTTCACCCGACACATCGCGCGTGATCGACGGGTTGTCACCCTTGCGGGCGATCTTGTCGATCTCGTCGATGTAGACGATGCCGCGCTCGGCCCGTGCGATGTCGAAGTCTGC